>DATBCR010000001.1:0-2341 GCA_036270375.1 Pseudonocardiaceae bacterium
GGTGCAGGCTCACATCGGCATGGTACGGGCGGGTGACGAACGGTTTCCCGCGCGCCCGGTCACAGCCCGTGTCGTGCCAGCGCGTCCAGCAGCGCGGTCGGCCGTGCCGCGGTCGGCAGCGGTTCCACGATCTCGACCTGGCAGCCGATCGCCGCCGCGCCGCCGTCCGCCTCGCGGCTGTCGCCGATCATCAGCGCGCGCTTCGGATCGACACCGAGGCGGTCGCACGCGATCCGGAAGATCTTCTCCTCCGGCTTCACCGAACCCTCCTGAAAGGACAGTACGAACTCGGTGACCAGATCGGTGATGCCGAAGCGGTCGAACGACGTCCGCACGTCCCACGCGATGTTGCTGACGACGGCGACGGGGATGTTCGCCTCGCGCAACCGTTGCAGCACGGCCGGCACGTCCGGGTAGATCTGCCAGCTGTCCGGTTCGAGCATCCGCCGGTAGCCGGCCTCCGCCTCGCCGGGGCCGTCCAGCCCGCCGTACCGCAGCGATTCGGTGTACACCAACTGGTGCACGTCCGGGTCGAGGTCACGCCGTGCCCACTCCTGCGCCATCTCCGGCGGCAGGTGGGTCGAGGGGGCGACGGGTGCCGTCAGTACCCGCATCAGGTGCTCTGCCTGCTCCGCGCCGTGTTTGTCGGCCAGCCAGCTCTCGTCGATCTCCAACCGGAACAGGGTGCCGGAGAAGTCGATCAGGACGCCGTCGATGGTCACGCCGCCAGACTACGTGGTGTAGACCTCAGGGTCCCACCGATGGTGTGCCGTCCCACTTGGCCTAATGCTCGACGACCTTGTCCGCGTTCACCCGGACGACGACGCGCACGTTCGCCGGCGGCTCGTCCCCGAAGTCCCGCCCGTGGTACTTCTGCGCCAACGCGTTGATCAGTTCCCGGCCGCCTTCGTCGGTCATCGTGACGGTTCCGCGCAGTTCCACGTAGCTGTAGCCGTCGGTCGCGTCGATCACCGTGACGCTGACCCGGGGATCGCGAGCGAGGTTGCGTTCCTTGCGCCGGCCGCGCACGGTGCAGAACAGCAGATCGTCGCCGTCCCTTGTGATCCACAACACGCTGGTCTGCGGGCTGCCGTCGTCGTTGAGGGTGGCCACGACCGCGAAGTTCTTGGCGTCGATCAGCGTGCGTACGGTGTCGTTCAAGGGGATCGCCATATCGGCGGATTCTAGGTGGCGAGGGGTACCAGCAGTGCGGTGGCGATCGCGGCCACGCCCTCGCCCCGCCCGGTCAGGCCGAGCCCGTCGGTCGTCGTGCCGGACACCGTGACGGGCCCGCCGGCCGCGTCGGACAGCACGCGTTGCGCCTCGTCCCGCCGGGTGCTGATCCGCGGTGCGTTGCCGATCACCTGGACCGCCGCGTTGCCGACCGTCCAGCCCGCGTGTGCCAGCCGCTGCCGCACCTCGGTGAGCAACGCCACACCGTGCGCCCCGGACCAGCGTGGATCACCGGTGCCGAACACCGCCCCGAGATCACCGAGCCCGGCCGCGGACAGCAGCGCGTCACACAGCGCGTGCGCCACGACGTCCCCGTCGGAATGGCCGTCGCACCCGTCGACGCCGTCCCACCGCAGCCCGGCCAGCCAACACTCCCGGCCTGCCCGCACCGGATGCACGTCGGTGCCGACGCCGACCCGGGGAGTCACGCCGTGATCCCGTTGACCGTAGCCAGATCTACCGGGCTCGCGAGCCGTCGCGCCGCCGGATCACCGGCCACCAGACGTGCTCCGGCCGGCACGACACCGGGTACCACGACACCGGAGCGGATCAGTTCGGCCGGATAGCCCAACGGGGTCTGGACCACTCGGAGGCCGGCGCGGTCGGGCGTGTCGATCACCGTTGCGTCGTCGTCGACCCGTTTGACGGTGTCACTGCACGGCAGCACCGGCACCACGGGCGCACCACCGGCGACGACCGCGTCGACGACTCGCCGGACCAGGTCAGCGGGCGCGAACGGCCGCAACGGATCGTGCACCAACACCACCCGCACATCGGGCGCGGTGGCCAGCACCGATGCGGCGACACTCACGGTCGAACCGGTCATGATCCGGACGGTACCGTCGGCCAGCAAGCCAGCCTCGGTCAGCATGCCGACCAAGGCATCGTCCACATCGGATTCGGGCGCGACCACGACGACCAGGCCGACCGAACCGGACTCGACGAGACGGCGCACCGCATGCACCACAAGGGGAACACCATCGACACATGCGTCAGCGGCGAGCCGGTCGACGCGCCCGGCGAGCGGCAGCAACGCCACAACGCTCGCGTCACTCATGCCGGGCGCGACCACGGGCCAGGAACTGATGGAACTCCTCAGGACGCGGTG
>DATBCR010000002.1:0-6401 GCA_036270375.1 Pseudonocardiaceae bacterium
CGGGCGATGGCCAAGGAGCTGCACGCGGCCAGGACCGTTCCGGGCAAGCACACCCGCGTCACCGGTCTGGATCAGCTCGACAAGGTCGTGCACGTCGACCAGGGGCCGATCGGGCGCACCCCGCGGTCCAACCCGGCCACCTACACCGGTGTGTGGGACCACATGCGCAAACTGTTCGCGGCGACAACGTAGGCGAAGGTCCGCGGCTACCAGCCGGGCCGGTTCTCGTTCAACGTCAAGGGCGGCCGGTGCGAGGCGTGCGCCGGCGACGGCACCATCAAGATCGAGATGAACTTCCTGCCGGACGTCTACGTGCCGTGCGAGGTGTGCAAGGGCGCCCGCTACAACCGGGAAACCCTTGAGGTGCACTACAAGGGCAAGACCGTGGCGGACGTGCTCGACATGCCGATCGAGGAGGCCGCCGGCTTCTTCGAGCCGATCAACGCGATCTACCGGCACCTGCGCACGCTGGTGGACGTCGGGCTCGGCTACGTGCGGCTCGGCCAGCCGGCGCCGACGCTGTCCGGTGGTGAGGCGCAGCGGGTGAAACTGGCCAGCGAACTGCAGAAGCGGTCCACCGGCCAGACGGTCTACATCCTCGACGAGCCGACAACGGGCCTGCACTTCCAGGACATCGCGAAGCTGCTCGGCGTGATCAACGGCCTGGTGGACAAGGGCAACACGGTGATCGTGATCGAGCACAACCTCGACGTGATCAAGACGTCGGACTGGATCGTCGACATGGGGCCGGAGGGCGGCTCGGGAGGTGGCCTCGTCATCGCGCAGGGGACGCCCGAGGACGTGGCGGCCACGGCGGACAGCTACACCGGCCAGTTCCTGCGCCGGATGGTCGAGGCCAACCTGGCCAGCCTGACGGGCTGACTCACCCCGCAAGACCCGCTTGCTGGTAGGCGGCGTCGACGGTCTGGGTCAGCAGCATCGCGATGGTCATCGGGCCGACGCCGCCCGGCACGGGTGTGATCAGGCTCGCTGTGGTGACCGCCTCGGTGAAAGCGACGTCGCCGGTGTTGGCGTCGTTGAAGCCGGCGTCGACCACCACGGCGCCCGGCTTGAGCCAGTCGCCCCGGACGAATTCGGGGCGGCCGACCGCGGCCACCACGATGTCGGCGGTGCGCACGATCGACGGCAGGTCCCTGGTGTGCGAGTGGCACACGGTCACCGTCGCGTTCCTGGCCAACAGGAGCATCGCGATCGGCTTGCCAAGGATGGGGCTGCGGCCCACCACCACCGCGTGTTGCCCCGCCAGCGGGACCTGGTAGTGGTCGAGCAGTCGGATGATGCCGCCGGGAGTGCAGGACTGGAATCCGGGCGCACCGAACGACATCGCCGCGAACGAGTGCATGGTGACGCCGTCGACGTCCTTCGCGGGCGCGATGGCCTCGAACGCGGCGCGCTCGTCGATGCCCTTGGGAACCGGGTGTTGTAGCAGGATGCCGTGCACGAGCGGGTCCGAGGACAGCGCGCCGATCGTGTCGACGAGTTCGGCGGTCGTGGTGCTCGCCGGCAGGCCGAGGTGCCGGGACGCGATGCCTGCGGTGCGGCTGCGGTTGCGTTTCATCCGCACGTAGGTCGAGGACGCCGGGTCGTCGCCAACCAGGACGGTGGCCAGACACGGTTGCCGCCCGACCTGACGGGTGAACTCGGCGGCCCTTGACGTGGCTTCGGTGACGAATTGTTTGGCCAGGTCGGCGCCTGACATCAGGGCGGCTGCGGTGTCGGTCACGGCCCCAACCTAGCGCGGGCTACTTTGGTCGAATTATCTGCTTGACGGTTGACGACCGCGGCGCTGCTGATCACCGTGGCCGGCCGGGCACGCCGGGTCGGCGTTGCCACGGCAGTGGACCCGACAACGGGCGGTACTCAACGCCGAGCGCGTCCAGCCTGGCCAGGTGTTCGCCTTCGAGTCGGCGTCGGAAGTCCGCCTCGTCGCGTAGTTCCGCCGGGCTCCACACCACCTCGGCGAAGGCCGCGAGCCGTGGAAACGTCGCGTAGTCCACGCGTCGGGGCGAGTCCAGGTGTTCGGTCCACACCTGGGCCTGCGCGCCGAGCACGTGCGCGGCGGCCGGGCCGGTCAGATCAGCCGGGATCGGTTGGTAGCCACAGACATCGGCCAGCGTGTGCACTCCGCCGACCGGGATCGGCTCGTCGGGATCAGGTGCCTGCCGGTGGTCGAGGTAGACGTACTGCTCCGGGCACATCACCACGTCGTAGCCGGATCGTGCCGCGTCGATGCCGGCCTGCTCGCCACGCCACGACGCGATGACCGTGCCGGCCGGTACCGGTCCGACGCCCGCGATCTCGTCCCAGCCCAAGGCACGCCTGCCCCGCGCGGCCAGGTGGGTCACGATCTCACGGACGAACCAGCCGTGCAGTTCACGGACCTCGCGCATACCGAGTTCAGCCAGCCGGGCCAGGGCCTCCGGATTGCCTTCCCACTGTGTCAGCGGCACCTCGTCGCCGCCGACCGCGATGACGGTGGACGGGAAAATGTCCACCACATGGTCGAAAACCGCACGGAAGAAGTCCACTGTGGACTCATTGACGTTCAGCACGTTGTCGCAGACACCCCATGACGTCCACACAGGCAGTCGATCGCCCGTGTTGCCGAGTTCCGGGTACGCGGCGATCGCGGCCTGCGTGTGGCCGGGGATGTCGACCTCCGGCACCACCGTGATGGCCCGATCCGCCGCGTAGGCAACGATTTCCCGCAGGTCGTCCGTGGTGTAGTAGCCGCCGTGCGGTCGGCCGTCGAACTGTCCGGCCGGCGGCGTGCCCACCCTCGACTCGGTGCGCCACCCGCCGATCTCGACCAGCCGCGGAAAGCCGGGCACGTCGAGTCGCCAGCCCTGGTCGTCGGTCAGGTGCAGGTGCAGCACATTCAGCCGGTGCGCCGCCAGCAGGTCGATGAACCGCAGCACGCCGGCCTTCGGCATGAAATGGCGGGCCACGTCCAGCAGACACCCGCGCCACGCGAACCGGGGACGGTCCGTCACCTCGCCACAGGGGAGCGTCCAGTCGACGCTCCGATTGGCCGCGCGGAAGGCGTTGGGCCCCAACAATTGTCGCATTGTTTGGGCAGCATAGTGCGCACCGGCACTATCGGCGGCCAGCGCGAGCACATTGGTCGGCGTGATCGTCAACCGGTAACCCTCCGCCGGGAGACTTGGATCGTGCCGGAACCGAATCACGCCGTCGTCCGCGATCCGACACCCGGCAATCGCAGCTAGCCATGTGCCCGCGTCGGCGGTCATTTCGTCAACGTCGATCGCTGCCCGGTCGAGCGTGAAACCGCCGACCGCCGGGGTGACTGATACAGGGCGGGGCAACAGAAGATCGAATGCGCTCACGTGAACAACACCATCGCTACCGCCGTCGCTTTCGTGTTGCCGGACACCGGATGCACCAGGCCACTGCTCGGGTCGCGCGGTAGCCAGGTCACCGTGCCGGACCGTTGGTTGGACACGTACAAACGCCGGCCGTTCGGATCGAGAATCGCGTGCCGGGGCCAGTCTCCGCCACACGAAACCGTGTGCAACAAAGCCAGGCCGTCGCCATTGATCGCGAATGTGGCAATGCTGTTGTCGCCCCGGTTGGTGACGTACAGGAACCGGCCGTCCGGGGAAACCACGCCCTCACCGGGAAAGTTCGGAGTAACAGCGACTCTTGTCACCGTACCGACAATCTGCCCAGCCGTCAGCGTCCCGGTCGTCGCGTCCCACGTGCACACGACCACCTGCGATGCGTTCTCGCACACCAGGTACACATGCACGCCGTCCGGATGCCACACGAGATGTCGTGGCCCGGTCCCCACGGTCAAATGCTGATGTTCAAGCAGTTTCCCGGTGTCCAGATCGAGGTCGTAAACAAAGACGGAGTCGATACCGAGATCCACCGCGAGCACCCATCGCCCACTCGGGTCCATGATGACCTGATGCGCCAGCCCGCCCACATGCTCGACCAGATCGGTCAACGCCCTGAGTCGGCCGTCCGCGCCGAGCGGCAGTACCGCGACGCTGCCCGAGCCGTAGTTGGCCGTGAGCAGGTACCGGCCGCTGGGATGTACGCACAGGTGCGTCGGCGCAGAACCCTTGGTGGGCCGGCTGTTCAGTACCATCGGCCGCGGTTCGCAGCGTTCCAGAGCGGTCACCGTGCCGCTCGGGTCCAGCTCGTTCGTGGTGTAGAGGAACCGGCCGTCAGGCGAGCACGCCAGCCACGACGCGTCCGGCACACCCGGCACGGTCAGCCCAACAGTGAGCGCTCCGGTGGCCGGATCGACCTCCGCGACGGCCAGCCCGGCGCCGCCGTCAGCCGTGTAACTCCCCACATAAGCCCTGGTCACGCGTGGCCGCGGATCGACCGGCCGGGCAGCGCGCCGGTCGGCCGGCTCTCGTCAAGCACCGGGACGCCGTTGACAAGCACGGTGTGGATGCCGGTGGCGGCCTGCCTCGGCACCTCGTACGTCGCGTTGTCGATGATGGTGTCCGGATCGAACAACACGAGGTCGGCCACGGCCCCGACCCGCACCACGCCACGGTCGGTCAGGCCGAGCCGCCGGGCCGGGCGCGACGTCAGGTGTTCGACACACTCGGCCAGTCCGAGCACGCCGAGTTCCCGCACGTACCGGCCGAGATACCGGGGGAAACTGCCCCAGCCGCGCGGATGCGGCCGGTCGCCGACCAACAGGCCGTCACTGCCGCCGGTGTGCGAGCGGTGCCGCATGATGGCGCGCACGTTGTCCTCGTCGCCGACGTGCATCAGGCACGACGTGCCAAGTTCCTCGTCGCGCAGGGTGTCCATGAATACGTCGGCGGGCGGCACGCCGAGCCGGGCCGCCGAGTCCGCGATGCTCCGTCCGACAAGATGTGCGTTGTGCCGGTGCCGCACGCCGTTGATCTCGATGGTGGCCCAGTCGATCGGCACGCTGTGACAGCCGTCCGAGCCGGTCTCCTCCATCGCCACCCTTATCCGCTCCCGGGTGTCCACATCGGACAGTCTGGCCATGGTCGCGGACGGCCCACCGACAGCGGCCCAACTCGGCAGGAGCGCGGAAAGGTAGGTGTTGCCGGCAAGATACGGGTAGGTGTCCAGGCTGATGTCGCAGCCGCCGTCGATCGCGTCGTCAAGCATGGCGAGCAGTTCACCGGCGCGGCCGGCGTTCACCGGGAAGTTCATGGTGGCGTGCGCGAGATGCAGCGGCACGCCGGAGCGGCGGGACACCTCGATCATCTCGCCGTAGGACTCCAGCGCGCCCTTGCCGTAGCTGCGGTGGTGCGGGCTGTAGTAGCCGCCGAGTTCGGCCACCACGCGGCACAGTTCGACGAGTTCCCCGGTGTCGGCATACATTCCGGGCGGATAGCCGAGGCCGGATGACATGCCGACCGCGCCCTGCGCCATGGCCTCGGCCACGTCCGCGCGCATGCCGTCCAACTCGGTGGGTGTGGCCGGGCGGTCGTCCCACCCGACGCGCCGCATCCGGACCGTGCCTTGCGGCACCAGATAAGCCGCGTTCACCGCGATGCCATCGTCCAGCCGGTCGAGGTAGTCGCCGACCGAGCGCCAGTTCCAGTCGAAGCCGGGCGGATCGTCGTTCCAGCCGGCCAACTGTCCACGTAGGACACTGAGGACATCGTCGTTCACCGGCGCGTAGGACAGGCCGTCCTGGCCGAGCACCTCAAGTGTGACGCCCTGGGAGACCTTCGCGAGGTGGTCCGGTTCGGCGAGCAGGCGGAGGTCGGAATGCGAGTGCATGTCGATGAAACCGGGCGCCAGCACCAGACCCGCCGCGTCCACCACCCGGTTCGCGGCCGGTTGGTGGTCCGGGTCGATCTCGGCGAGTCGGCCTTCCCGCACGGCGACGGACGCGCGGTAGCCGGGTGCTCCGGTGCCGTCGACGACGAGTGCGTCGGCGAAGACGATGTCGTGTGCCATCGGGCTCCGTTCAGAAGTAGGTGCGGAGCAGGTCGACGACCGTGGTGCCGTGCGGGCCGCCGACGACCGGGATCAGCCGCCACTTGTCGAACACCGTGCACGGGTGCGAAAGGCCCATGCCGATCCAGTCGCCGACCGCCGTCGGCAGGTGGTGTCCGGGTTCGGTCGGCACGAGGTACGTGTGCTGATCGGAGACCCGGCTGATCCGGCAGCCGGTCAGCGGTTCGATCCGGCCGTCCGCGGTACGGATGTGGTGCGGTGTGGGCATTCCCTCGTCGAACGAGATGTCCCGCTTGCCGACGGTGAGCAGTGCGAGCCCCGGTTCCGGGCGGGACATCACCTGCGCCCACGCGCGGAACGCCGGTCTCAGCGGTGCGGTGTCGGGCAGTCGGGATGTTCGGCCGAGGGGTGAGACATCCTGGTAGAAGCCGTCGTCGTGGGTCACGTACGCG
>DATBCR010000003.1:0-4248 GCA_036270375.1 Pseudonocardiaceae bacterium
GCTGATGTTGGGCGCGTCACTCCGGCCCGGTCGACGTCGGGACCGGTAGTCGGCAAGGACGACACGAGCCCTGGCTACGGCCGGGGCTCGTGTTTCATTCCCACTCGATGGTGCCCGGGGGTTTGCTTGTCACGTCGAGTACCACTCGGTTGACGTCCGCCACCTCGTTGGTGATTCGGGTGGAGATTCGTTCCAGGACTTCGTAGGGCAGGCGGGTCCAGTCGGCGGTCATGGCGTCTTCGCTGGAGACCGGGCGTAGGACCACCGGGTGGCCGTAGGTTCGGCCGTCGCCCTGGACGCCGACGCTGCGGACATCGGCCAGTAGGACCACCGGGCACTGCCAGATGTCGCGGTCGAGGCCGGCGCCGGTGAGTTCCTCGCGGGCGATGCCGTCGGCGGCACGCAGGATTTCCAACCGTTCGGCCGTGACCTCGCCGATGATGCGGATGCCAAGGCCGGGGCCGGGGAACGGCTGGCGGTGCACGATCGTTTCCGGCAGGCCCAGTTCGGTGCCGACCCGGCGGACCTCGTCCTTGAACAGCGACCGCAGCGGTTCGACCAGCGTGAACTTCAGGTCGTCCGGCAGGCCGCCGACGTTGTGGTGGCTCTTGATGTTCGCGGCCCCCGCGCCGCCGCCGGACTCGACCACGTCGGGGTACAGCGTGCCCTGGACCAGGAATTCGTACTGGCCTTCGGCCTGTAGCTCGCGGGCCGCCTGTTCGAACGCGCGGATGAACTCCCGGCCGATGATCTTGCGTTTGGTTTCCGGGTCGGTCACGCCGGCCAGGGCGTCCAGGAACGCTCGCTGGGCGTCGACCGTCCGCAGTCGCACGCCGGTCGCCGCCACGAAGTCCCGTTCCACCTGGGCGCGCTCGCCGGCACGCAGCAACCCGTGGTCGACGAAGACGCACGTCAACCGGTCGCCGATGGCACGCTGCACCAGGGCCGCGGCCACCGCCGAGTCCACCCCGCCGGACAGGCCGCAGATCGCCATGCCGTCGTCGCCCACCTGCGCGCGGACCGCCGCGACCTGGTCGGCGACGATCGACGACGTCGTCCAGCGCGGCGGAATGCCGGCGATCTCGTGCAGGAACCGCCGCAGCACCTCCTGGCCGTGCGGCGTGTGCCCGACCTCAGGGTGGTACTGCACCCCGGCCAGCCGGCGCGCCACGTCCTCGAAGCCGGCCACCGGGGCGCGTGAACTGCCTGCTGTCACTTGAAATCCGGCGGGCGCCTCGGTCACGCAGTCGCCGTGGCTCATCCACACCGGGTGCCGCGCGGGCAGTTCCGTGTGCAGGACGCCGCCGGTGTCGCACAGGGTCAGTTCGGTCCGGCCGTACTCCCGGTCGCCGGTGTGCTTGACCGTGCCGCCCATCGACAGGGCCATCGCCTGGAAGCCATAGCAGATCCCGAAAACCGGCACACCGGCGTCGAAAAGCGCCGGGTCGACGGCCGGCGCTTCAGGGGCGTACACGCTGGCGGGGCCGCCGGACAGGACGATCGCGGCCGGGCGGCGGGCCAGCAGGGCCGCGACGGACTCGGTGTGCGGCACGACCTCGGAGTAGATCTGCGCCTCACGGATCCGGCGGGCGATCAACTGTGCGTACTGGGCACCGAAATCCACCACCAGAACGGGGCCGGGCTGGCTCTGTGTCACGCGCGCTCGCTACCGTTTCAACTGGGGGGACCGACCGTCTGCCAGGTGTGATTCTACTGGCCGGTCCGGCGCGCTCCGGCCGGCCCTTATAGCGTGGCGTGGTGAGTGACACCTTCGGCTCGGACACCATCGAAGTGCGGCCCCGGCCCTGTTGGATCGCCGGACGCGCGGAGCAGGGCGAGCGCACGCTGACCGTGTACCACCCGTATGACGGCACCGAGGTGGCCGAGGTCGCCGTGCCGGGTGCCGATCAGGTGGAGCGCGCGGTGGCCGAGGCGGCTCGGGTGGCGAGATCGTTCGCGGCCGGGCCGGCGCATGTGCGGGCGACGGCGTTGAGTGCCATCGCGGACCGGATCGCGGAGCGGACCGAGGAGGTCGCGGAGACGATCACCGCGGAGAACGGCAAGCCGCTGATCTGGTCGAACGTCGAGGTGCGACGTGCGGTGTCGACGTTCCGGTTCGCTGCCGAGGAGGCACGGCGGCTGGTCGGCGACCTGCAGCGGCTGGACACCGAGCCCAGCGGGGACGGCCGGCTGGCGGTGGTGCGACGTCGGTCACGTGGGCCGGTGCTGGCGATCTCGCCGTTCAACTTCCCGTTGAATCTGGTGGCACACAAGGTGGCGCCGGCCATCGCGGTCGGGTCGCCGGTGCTGGTGAAGCCGGCGTCCGCGACACCGCTGACGGCGTTGCTGCTCGGCGAGATCCTGGCCGAGGTGGGGTTGCCGGCCGGGGCGTTCTCTGTGCTGCCGGTGGCTGGTGCGGAGATGCGGTCGCTGGTCACGGATCCGAGGCTGCCGGTGATCTCGTTCACGGGGTCGACGTCGGTCGGGTGGTCGATCGCGGACGCGGCGCCGCGCAAGCAGGTCGTCATGGAGTTGGGCGGGAACAGCGCGGCGATCCTGTGCCCGGACTGGAGTTCCGACGCTGATTTGGATTTCGCGGCCGGCCGGATCGCGACGTTCGGCAACTACCAGGGCGGCCAGTCGTGCATCGCGGTGCAGCGGGTGATCGTGCACCGGGACCTGGCGGATCGGTTTGTGCCACGTCTGGTCAAGGCGGTGCGGGGTTTGCGGACTGGGGACCCGCACGATCCGGAGGTGGAGGTCGGGCCGGTGATCGACGAGGCGGCGGCGGAACGGGTCGAGAGGTGGATCACGGAGGCCGTTGCTGCTGGTGGGCGGTTGTTGACGGGCGGGGACCGCGTGGGGACATCGGTATGGCCGACGGTGCTCGCGGACGTGCCGGCGGACGCTTCTGTTGTGCGGCAGGAGGTGTTCGGGCCGGTACAGGTGGTGTCCGTTGTGGACAGTGTCGCGGCGGCGTTCGAACAGGCCAACGCGACGGACTATGGATTGCAGGCCGGCGTGTTCACGCACGACGTGGCGACGGCGTTCCAGGCGGCGGCGACCATCGACGTGGGCGGGGTGGTCATCGGGGACGTGCCGTCGTACCGCGCCGACCAGATGCCGTACGGCGGCGTGAAGGAGTCGGGCACGGGCCGGGAGGGCGTGCGGTCGGCGATGCTGGAGTACACGCAGGACCAGGTCATGGTGCTGACCGGCGTGCCGCTGTGAAGTTCACGTGCGGTTGATGGCCTGGGCGAAGGTGAAGACGTGGTCGGGGTCGTACTTGGTGGCTGTTTGGCGTAGGCGGGGGAGGTTGTCGCCGTAGTAGGACTGGGGCCAGTTGGGCATCGTGGCGTCGATGTAGTTCACGTATGCGCCGGTGCCGACCACCGGGGCCAGGATGTCGCGTACGGCTGTGACCTGGGTTGTCGCCGCGGCTTGCGCTTCGGGGGTGGTCTTCAGGTAGATCTGGACGCTGGCCATGGCCGATCGGTGCGGGAATGCCGTGTCCCCCGCGCCTACCCGGCCGACCGCGCCGCCGAGGCCGTCGATGATCACGTGCAGGTTGGGGCGGTCGGTGGCTGCGGCGACGATGTTCGACGGGTCACTGACGGGTGCGGCCATCATGCGGGACGATGCCACGAACGCCTCTCGGTTCCATTGGGCGCCATGGGTTTGCGCTTCGCACGTCGGCATGGACTTGGCGGCGCAGCCGGCGAAGTAGCGCATCGCGTCCAGATAGCTCTGGGGCTGCACGGTTCGGTACTTCGGTGGCGTGCCGATTCGGCTGACCAGAGTGTTCAGCATCGCGTTCACCGGGCCGGCGGGGCCGACGTAACAGCCGGCGATGGTGCACGTGGGTGGGCTGCCGCCGGTCACGTTGAAGTTGGCCCACAGTTCGTCCGGGGCCGACGCGAGCCAGGGCTGCCATGCGTGGAACGCTTCTGCCACGGCCGTGAAGCCCATGGCGAAGATGGTCAGTTGGGGCGCTGGGACGGTGGCGAACGTGAACGACGTGACGATGCCGAAGTTGCCGCCGCCACCACCGCGCAACGCCCAGAACAGGTCCGGTTCGGCGGTCGCGGAGACCGTGCGGGCCTGGCCGTCGGCCGTCACTACTGTTGCGCCGACGAGTTTGTCGCATGTCAGGCCGTATTTCCTTGCCAGGACACCGATTCCGCCGCCCAACGTCAGCCCTGCGATGCCGACGGACGGGCACGATCCGGCTGGTAGGCAACGGCCGGC
>DATBCR010000004.1:0-2159 GCA_036270375.1 Pseudonocardiaceae bacterium
GCGGCACCCGTGACATAGACGCGGCCGGGACCGTTGCTCGCGCCCCGGAGTTCGAAGCTGGGCTCGACATCGAGCCGGCCGAGCGGGTTGCGTCGGGCGCCGCCGTGGTGCAGCAGGTCACCGAGGACGCGGTGTTCGGCGACGTCGGCATCCAGCCCGGTGCAGTCGATCACATAGTCGGCTCGCAGGTCCCGGTCGCCCTCCGCGCTGTGCAAGGTGGCGAGGACCGTGTTGTCGTGATCGAGGCGCAGGTTGTCGATGGTGCCCTCGTAGGTGTCGTACCAACCGTCCCGCCGGCCACGCTGCAGGTGGTGCTGCCAGTGCTGGCGAGACGGCATGGTGGTGCCACCGATCTCGTCGTAGATCCGGACCCGGTCGGCGCCTTCCCTGCGGCGCATCCGGGCCTTGAGTTGCCCGCCCCAGGCCGACTTGGGGTAGTTGAAGCCCTGGTGCGCGAAGCCGTGCCCGCCGGGCCGCCGCGACCACGGGTGCGCACCGTGCTTGCCGCTGAAGAACGTGCGGAAGATCTGCACCACCCTGGTCTGCGCGCCGAAGTACAGCCGGTCGCAGATGAGCCGCTGCAGCACCGCCGCGGTGACGATGCCGCCCCCTCGGATGATCACCGTGCCCGGCCGGCGGCGCAGTGCCTCGTACATGTGCTCGTGGTCCTCGTAACCGTTGACCACATGGTGGTAGTCGTTGTACCGCTCGCGAAACTCCTGCAGGTCCGGCAGGAACCGCAGACCGGTGTAGCCGACCGCGATGTGCACGTCCCGGCAGCGGTAGGCGACCGGACTGCCGGTCAGGCCGGCCGGTGTGGTCGGCAGGCCGATCGCGTTGGGTGCCGGCGGTTTCGTCGGGTGCGGCGTGTGGACGGTGAAGTAACCGCCACCGACCCGCCTGCGCACGGTGCGCACCTCGCCCTGGACCAGCATGTCCCAATAGCGGATGCGATCCGCCTCCTTACGCATGCTGTCGAGCACCTTGCCGAGCAGCGGCGTGTAGAAGTCGGCGAACACGGGTTCGAGAAAGACCTGCGTGAGCGGTTTGAGGGTACGGTCCTGTATCGCCTCTTGAATGGCGTAGGACGGGAAGCCCCACAGGTTGTCCGGCCGGGACGCCGAGTCCGAGCGGATCCGCCGGTGGCGCGGCAACTGGGAGACCCGGGTCAGGTACTCGTAGGTCTGCCACGGGTGGCTCAGGTTGGACAGCACGCGGATGTCGCCCGTGGCGATCCCGCCGGCGACCCGCAGGTAGTCCACTGTCACGAACGAGCCCATTCCCCCGCCGACGGATACGAAGGGTACGTCCTGGATGGCGATCCCCGCGCTGGCCACCATCTCGTCGGTCCACCAGTCGGCCTGCTCCAGTGCGGGCGGCAGCACCGAGCCGGCCGGCGGCGGCGTGTCGCTCGGCACCAAGCCGGCCGGTGGCAGCGCCTCGCTCGGCGTGGGGCGTGCGGGGGCGAGGGCGCTGAGGTTGAACATGTCAGTCACTTCGGTCACCAATCCGGTCAGGAACCTGTGGGGAGCTGGCTGGGCTCTACCGACAGGTCCGCGCTTCGTCCCGGTTGCTCTGCACTAGATGGGCTCGACATGAGCCGTGCCGTGTCACATACGCGTTATCCCCTCGCCTGCAACGGTTCCAGGCTCGCGAAGTCGACCGACTGGGCACGGTGCGAGTAGTAGCGCAGCTGCCTCGATCCAAACGCGACAACCATGCCGGGTCGCAGGGCGGCCCCGCTGCCGTGCGGTATCGGGGTCCACGACGAGGCGCCGGGCATACTCACGAACGTGCCGTTGGTCGAGCCGGTGTCGACAACGTGGACGTCCCAGCCGTTCAGCACGATCCGGGCGTGCACCCTGGACACCGAACGATCGGCAAGCGTCACCGGGATCGCGCGGCCGGCCACGACGGCCGGGTCGATCTCCGGCTCGCGTCCGAAAACGTGCTCGCGCACCAGGGAGAACATCCCCCCGTCGTCGAGCACGAGGACACCGAGCGACGGCCGCCTGCCCCACGTCCTTGACCGGACGGACTGGGCCATGGAGATCCCGCAGACCGTGCAGTAGGTCATCGCCGGATCGTTGAAATGCGACCGCCGGCAGTACACCCCGAGTACCAGGTCGCCATGCGCGGCGTGCTCGTCGGCGTCCGGG
>DATBCR010000005.1:0-3368 GCA_036270375.1 Pseudonocardiaceae bacterium
GAACGACCTTTTGGTTAGTAGCCTTGTGGTTGCCAGCAGGGTCGCCGCTGATCGGCAACCGAAGGGTGAACGTCGAACCGGTGCCCGGCTTGCTCCACAGCAGGACCTCGCCGCCGTGGTTGGCCGCGACGTGTTTCACGATGGCCAGCCCCAGCCCGGTGCCCGCGGTCGCCCGGGAGCGGGCCGGGTCGGCCCGGAAGAACCGCTCGAACACCCGCTGCTGGTGTTCGTGCGCGATGCCGATACCGCGGTCGGTGACCGCGATCTCGGCGTAGCCATGGGCAACTCGTCGGCTGATGGACACCGGGCTGCCCGGTGACGAGTAGGCGACGGCGTTGTCGATCAGGTTGGACAGCGCGGTGATCAGCAGCGTCCGGTCGCCGTCGACGACGAGGTCGCTCGGGCTGTCGGTGGTGATCTCGATACCGGTCGACTCGGCGACCAGCGCGGACCGGCCGAGTGCCTCGGCGACCACCTCGTCCACCTCGACCGGCACGAGTTCGGGCAGCCGTTCGGCGCCCTGCAGCCGGGACAGCGCGATCAGCTCGGTAACCAGCTTGCCGAGGCGGGTGGCCTCGCGGACGATCTTGGCGCTGAAGCGGCGCACCTCTTCCGGCTCGTCGGCGGCGTCCAGCACCGCCTCGGCGAGCAGGGCCAGGGCGCCGACCGGGGTTTTCAGCTCGTGGCTGACGTTGGCGACGAAGTCCCGCCTTGTCGCTTCGAGTCGGACCGCTTCGGACTCGTCGGCCGCGTCCACCACGGTGAACTGGTCGTTGAGCGGCCGAACCTCGCCGTGCACGGCCGCGGGTCCACGGCCGTGCGACGTGAGCGGCGAGAGGTCGACCTTCATCGTCTTGCCCTGAAGGCGGACCAGTTCGGCGGCCTTGCGCACGCGCTGGTCCGGCTGGTTGTTGCGGACGACCCCGAGCGTGACCGCCCGTGGGTTGTGCAGGACGACGTCACCCCATTCGTTGAGTACCGCCACCCCGTTGTGGGACGAATCGACAACTCGCTGCATCAGCTGGGCCACGGTGAGGCCGACCGGGGAATGGGTGCGGGTGCGGCGCGCGGCACGGCCGAACACGAAACCCACCACCGCGCCGACCAGCAGCGCGCCGGCCGACAGGGCGATCCACCCCGATACGGTCACGGCCGCATGGTAAGCAGCGGAACCCCCTGCTCACCTAGTGCGGATCGGCCAACCGTGACGCCGATGACACCATTGCCACCAGTTGTTCCACGGCTGGACCCCCGGAGTTCACCTGACCCGGTGACGGCGGCTACACGGCGTCCAGTTCGGTGCGGTCCCGCTCGGTCAGTCGGATCGTGGCCGCGGCCACGTTCTGCTCCAGATGCGCGATGGACGACGTGCCCGGAATGAGCAGGATCGACGGCGACCGGGCGAGCAGCCAGGCCAGCGCGATCTGCTGCGGGGTGGCGTCGTGCCGCTGCGCGACCGCGCCGAGCACGTCGGCCTGCACCGGCTGGTAGGTGCCGCCGAGCGGGAAGAACGGCACGTACGCGATGCCCAGCTCGGCGCACGTGTCGACCAGTTCGGCGTCACCCCGGGTGGTGATGTTGAAGTAGTTCTGCACCTGGGCGACCGGCGCGACCGTGCGGGCCTCCATCAGCTGCCCGAGTGTGACATTACTCACACCCAGATGCTTAATTAGGCCCTGTTCACGCAGCTCGGCCAGTACCTCGAACTCCTTCGCGAGCTCGAAGTCCTCAGGGCCGGACGTGCCGCCGACCCGCAGGTTCACCAGGTCGAGGGCGGCGACGCCGAGCCGGTTGATGTTGTCGTGCACGGCTTGCCGCAGCTCGTCCGGCGAGTCGGCCCGCAGCCAGGCGCCCGCGTCGTCGCGCCGCGCGCCCACCTTCGTGACCAGCACCAGGTTCTCGGGGTAGGGGTGCAGGGCGCGGCGGATCAGCTCGTTGACCACGTACGGGCCGTAGAAGTCGCTCGTGTCGATGTGGTCGACGCCCAGCTCGACGGCCCTGCGGAGCACCGCGATCGCGCCGGCCTCGTCGGCCGGCGGGCCGAACACGCCGGGACCGGCCAGCTGCATCGCGCCGTAACCCATCCGGGCGACGGGGAGAGTGCCGCCGAAGCTCCAGGTGCCGGCGGCCTGTGCGTTGATGTCGTTCGATGTCATGGACCCAGTCCACCAACGCTTGCTTCGGCCCGCACTTCGGTGGCAACTAGCTGCCACACTGGAATGCGATGGCCAGCGCAGCGTTCACCCCCGAGTCCACCACCGGACAGGTGATCACCCTGCGCGGTGAACAGGAACTGATGGCGCGGGCCGGCCACCTGTTCGCCGCGCGCGAGGAGTTCATCTGCGCCGCGACCGACACGTCGACGTGGGCGCGCACCGGCGGCTCGCACGAGCAGGCCGCCCGGCAGATGCGCGGCAGGGCCGAGGCCGGCGTCAAGGTGTACAAGATGTACAACCCGACCGCGGTGGCCGACCCGGCGGAGGCCCGGCACCTGCTCGACCTCACCGGGCTGGGCGTCGGCATCCGGATCTGCCTGGCCGAACTGGCCCACGAGACGATCATCATCGATCGCAAGGTGGCCATCGTCGCCGGGCCGCCGGTGGCCGGCGTGCGGGCGTACAGCGTGGTGTTCGCGCCGGAGGTGGTCGCGGGCGTCCGGTCGCTGTTCCTGACCACCTGGCAGGCCGCGACCGACCTGGCCGACTACCTGCCGACGGCGCCGCCGAGGGTGGACGAGCAGGGCCTCGCGATCCTGCGACACCTGTCGGCGGGCCAGAAGGACGAGACGGCGGCACGGTCGATGGGCCTGTCCGTGCGCACGTACCGTCGGCGTGTCGCGGAGCTCATGGCGTTGCTGGGCGCGGATTCCCGGTTCCAGGCGGGTGTTCGGGCACGGGCGCTGGGTCTGCGCTGGTAGGCGACCGTTAGGTTTTGATTTTTCACTAGTTACGTTCTGTCCCTGATCAACTACCAGGGGTGGGACATGGCGACACAGCAGAGATCGACTTTCCGGCGCCGGCAATTGGGCCGCGAGCTGCGCCGGCTACGGGCGGAAGCCGGCCTGACGCAGGGTGAGGCGGCGAAGCTGCTGCACTTCCACGGCAGCCTGATCTCCAGGTACGAGCGCGGCTACCAGGTCCCCGGCTACCACGACCTACGCGCCATCCTCGACCAGTACGCCGTCCCGGTCGACGACTGGCAGCCCTACACAGACATGGGCGACAAGGCACGGGCCAAGGGCTGGTACACCGAATACGGCATCGGCGACTACAACTACGTGAGCATGGAAGATGAAGCCTCACTGCTTCGCGAGGTCCAGCCTGGCCTTGTTCCGGGTCTGCTCGAGACCACCGACTATGCACGGGCAG
>DATBCR010000006.1:0-2766 GCA_036270375.1 Pseudonocardiaceae bacterium
CGTTCGTCGCACTGGCCGCGTCGTGATCGCCGCCGAGGACGTGCGCACGGTCGGCGTCGTGGGCGCCGGCGCGATCGGTTCGAGCTGGGCGGCACTGCTGCTGCGGCGCGGACTCCGTGTCGTGGCAACGGATCCCGCGCCGAACGCCGAGACGGCACTGCGCGCGGCGGTGGCCGCCGTTCTCGGTGACCAGCCAGAACTGGACCGGCTGCGCTTCGTCGCCGAGCCGGCCGTAGCAGTGTCCGATGTGGACCTGGTGCTGGAGTGCGGGCCGGAGCGTGTGCACACCAAGCGCGAGATCTTCGCCGCGCTGGACGCCGCGACCGACCCGGACGTCCTGCTGGCCAGCAGCTCGTCCGGCATCCGGCCGAGCGAGTTCCAGGACGTCTGCGCGCACCCGGAACGGGTACTCGTGGCCCATCCGTTCTACCCGCCGCACCTGCTGCCGCTGGTCGAGGTGGTCGGCGGCCGGCAGACGTCGGAGGAGGCGATCGAGACTGCGCTGGCCGTGCTGCGGTCGTGGGGCAAGACGCCGATCCGGCTGCGCGCCGAACTGCCGGGTCACGTGGCGAACCGGCTGCAGGCGGCGCTGTGGCGGGAGGCGTACGACCTCGTCCGGCGCGGTGTGGTGTCGGTCGCGGACCTGGACGTGGCGATCTCGGCCGGCCCGGGGCTGCGGTGGGCGTTGCTCGGACCGCTGGCCACGCAGCACCTGTCCGGCGGGCCGGGCGGGATGGCGCACATGCTGGCGCATCTCGGGCCGCCGATGGTCGAATGGTGGCACGACCTCGGCGCGCCGCCCGAGCTGACGCCGGAACTCGTCGCGCAGCTGGTCGACGGCGTCGCGGCCGAGTTCGGCGGGCGCGAGGCGGACATCGCGGCGGCCCGCGACCGCGCGCTCGAGGAACTCCTCGCGTTGAAGCGCACGGCCGGGCTGGACGAGAGATGACCCGGTACACGCCCGCGATCGACGTCGCCGCCGTCACCGCGATCGACGTCCACGTGCACGTCGAGCGGGACGCGCACGGCCACCTGGCACTGGACCGGGAGCTGATGGACGCGTCGGCCGCCTATTTCCGCGGTGTCGCCAATCGCACGCCGACGGTCGAGGACATCGCCGCCACCTATCGCGGGCTGGGTATGGCCGCGGTCGTGTTCACCGTCGACGCGAGCACCAATCTCAACCATCCGGCGCTGTCCAGCGAGGAGATCGCGCAGCGGTGCGCGGCACACAACGACGTGCTGATCCCGTTCGGCTCGGTCGACCCGCTGCGCGGGCCGGCCGCGGTCGAGCAGGCGACGCGGCTGGTCACCGAGTACGGGGTCCGTGGCTTCAAGTTCCATCCGAGCCTGCAGGGCTTCGCGCCGGACGACCCGGTGTACAAGCCACTGTGGGGCCGCATCGCGGAACTTGGCGTGCCGGCGCTGTTCCACACCGGCCAGAACGGCATCGGTGCCGGGCTGCCCGGCGGGCGCGGCATCAAGCTGCGGTATTCGAACCCGCTGCTGCTCGACGACGTGGCCGCGGACTTCCCGGACCTGACCGTGATCCTGGCGCATCCGTCGGTGCCGTGGCAGGCCGAGGCGATCTCGATGGCCACGCACAAGGCCAACGTGTACATCGACCTTTCCGGTTGGCGGCCGAAGTACTTCCCAAGTGAACTGGTGCACGCCTCGGCCCGGCAGTTGCGGGACAAGGTGCTGTTCGGCAGCGACTACCCGTTGATCACGCCGGAACGCTGGATGGCCGACGCCGCCGAGCTCGGCTGGCCGGCGGAGGTGCGGCCGGCGATCCACAAGGGCACCGCAGCGCGCCTGCTCGGCCTCGGCTGAGCGGATGGGTCATGCTGGCGGTATGGCGGCGGGAAAACGACGGTCCACATCGGAACCGACGCTGCTCTACCTGATGAAGCAGGTGGAGCTTGCGGTGCGGGCCCGGCTGGACGACATGGTGCGCCCGGCCGGGCTGACGGCGTTGCAGTACACGGCGTTGACGGTGCTGGAGGGCCATCCGGACCTGACCGCGTCGCAACTGGCCCGCCGTTCGTTCGTCACGGCGCAGAGCACCGCCGACATGGTCACCACGCTGCTGGACCGCGAGTTGATCGAACGACACCGCGACCCGGCCGACCGGCGCCGGCTGGTGCTCGCGCTCACGCCGTCCGGGCGCGAAGTGCTTGACGAGTACCGCCCGAAGGTCGCGGCCCTTGAGGCGGAGATGCTCGCCGGGCTGACCAGGACCGAGGCTCGTGCCCTGCGCGCGGCCATCCTGTCCTGCCGGCAGGCCTTGGCCGGCCAACCGGGCGACGCTCACTGAAATTATCAGGAAACCTGTACATCAGCCGGCGTTTGTGCTTGGCTCCTAAGCCGAGCACTCCGTCGTCCGCTGATGTCCGAGGTGACCAGATGAGCACGGCCGTCAACCCCGAGGACAGCGCTTCCATCGCCACCGCACCGGGCCGTCGGCTCACCGCGGGAACCCTTGTCGCGGCAGCGGTCGGCGTCGCCGTGGCCCAGATCGGCCTCTCCCTGCCAGCCGTCCTCAATGGACTGTTCCAGGTCGATCTGGCGACGTCGTCGACCCAGCTGACCTGGATCTCGGACGCGTTCCTCGTGCCGGTGACGCTGTTCGAGCTGACGTTCGGCTTGATCGGCGACCTGTTCGGGCGCAAGCGTTTGCTGGCCATCGGCGCCGGGCTGATGGTGGTCGGCGGCCTGATCGCGTTCTTCACCCCGGCAACGGGTTCGACCGCGGCGCGGGTGGCG
>DATBCR010000007.1:0-10499 GCA_036270375.1 Pseudonocardiaceae bacterium
CAGCGGGTGAACTACCACCTCAAGATGCTGGAGGCACACGGGCTCGTCGAGCTCGTCGAAGAACGCAGGAAGGGCAACTGCATCGAGCGGATGATGCGCGGCGTCGCGATTTCGTATGTGATCTCGCCCGCGGTACTGGCATCGATGCAGCCTGATCCGGCCCGCTCGCCGGACCGGCTGTCCGCGCGCTGGCTGCTCGCGCTCGCCTCCCGGCTGGTGCGCGACACCGGCGTCCTGATCAGTGCCGCGGCCAAAGCACGGAAGTCGCTCGCGACGTTCGCGGTGGACAGCGAGGTCCGGTTCGCGTCCGCGGCCGACCGTGCCGCGTTCGCCGAGGAGCTCACGGCCACGGTCACCGCGCTGGTCAGCAAATACCACGACGAGAACGCCGAGGGCGGGCGTCGCCACCAGTTGGTGGTCGCCATCCACCCCAGCATTCCGACCGAACCGACTGGGGTGGATGGCGAGATCGAACGTCGAAACGAAGGAGCGAGTTGAATGTCGCACTCATTCGAGCTGGCCAAACAGTCCGAGTTCGAGGCCACACCGGCACAGGTGTGGGACGCCATCGCCACCGGCCCCGGCATCGACGCGTGGTTCATGGGGCACAGCGAGGTCGAGCCGGTTGAGGGCGGAGCGGTCACGTTCAGCCTCGGCGACATCAGCACCGTCGGCACCGTGACCACGTGGGACCTGCACAAGCGGTTCGCCTACCGCAGCGGGGAACCGGACGACTCGTTCATGGCGTTCGAGTACCTGATCGAGGGCCGCGACGGCGGCAGCACGGTGCTGCGGATGGTCCAGAGCGGAGTCCTCGACGACGACTGGGAAGCCGAGTACGACGCGCTCGACAAGGGCTGGAACCTGTACCTGCACACGATAAGCGAGTACCTGGAACACTTCGGCGGCCGCACCCCGCACACGATCAACGTGCTCGGCGCGCGGGCCGCGGACGAGGTGAGCGCGTGGGCGGTACTCACGTACGGCCTCGGCCTCGACGGCACGCCCGCCGAGGGCGATCCGATCCACCTCCCGGTCGCCGACGTGGACGGCGTCATCGACTATGTCGACGCACCAACGGCGATCGGCGTGCGCACCAGCGACGGCTTATACCGGTTCGCCGGCCGCTACGGCAGCATGGGCATCGGTCACCACGTCTTCGCCGAGGATCTGAACCAGGCGGCGGCCGAGCGGGCATGGCGGTCCTGGCTGGACGATCTCTACTCCTGACTGCGCCGACCGGAGTACAGCCGCCACCCGACACCGCTTCGCCCGACCGGCCGGTACCGTCCGCGGACGCCGGCCGGTCGCCTATTTCGGTTTTCGACGATAACAATGTGGACACCAGCCGTCCCGCCGTCCAGCGCTGCTCAACGTACGTTTCCGCACCCGAAACGCATTATTTTCGGTGGTCCCGGGTAGCGCTTTCCACTTTGTGTCCACCATCTGTCCACTGGACGGTCGAGTTGTCTCCCCCGAGGCGTCCGAATGCCGTAACACGTGCCACCCGCGGTAGCGATTGCTCGGTTGCCGAGCTATCCCCCCATACCGAGGAGGACGTCGTGGCTACCGCCGACACGGTGCACGAGTTGAACGACCTGCGACGCGGCCGCGGCATGAACGCCGCCAACCTCGGCTCCCGGGTCGGCCCCCGCCTGCGGGCGGCATGCGGGGTGGCGAACACGGACAGCCCGGCACAGATCCGACGGAGGGTCGCGGCCCGGCTCACCGCGCTGTGCGAGAGGTTGCCGGCGGACCTGCGGCTCGCGGCCACGGTGGCCCTCGCACTGCACGACGAGGCCACCGGCGAGTTCCTCGACCGCAGGATCGGCTGGCTGGCCGAACACTTCGACCGCGACCCGCGCACCGCCCGCCGCCGCGTGGACACCGCGTTCCGCCTGCTCGGCGAACGCATCGACGACGAAGGCGCGCCGGTGCACGACGACGACGCGCCGGACGGCTGGTACGTGGAGTCGCTCAAGGCGGTCCTGCGGATGGACCTGGAACCGGCCCAGCTCGTCGAGGAACGCCGGATAGTGTCCACTGTGGACGAGCTGTCCGCGATCGCGGTGTCGCTGCACGCGCCGCGCGGTGTCAGCGGCGAGCCCGGCGGACTGATCGCGGCGACCATGACGTACGGCGGCGAGATCGTGGCCGCACAACAGGTCGACGGCGGACATACCAGGTTCCACATCCGGCTGTCCGAGACCATCGGCATCGGCCAGCGGCACGACTACGGCATCCAGTTCACGTCGTATCCCCGGTCGTGGGCGCCGTACGATCTGCTCGCGCCGCTGGACCGCTGTGAGCACTTCGCCGTCCGCGTGCGGTTCGGCGGTGACACCCAGCCGGACCTGGTATGGCAGCTGCGCCGGCAGGGCATGGGCTACGGCCTGCAGTGGTCGGCGTGAGAATCGCGTTACCCCGGCCGGTCGGGCGGTTGACGACCGGACCGAGACACACCGTGGTGCTGGCGCCGAGGCCGACCGAACCGGTCAGCCCCGGCCGGGACTACCTGCGTCGTGCCAACGGATACCTGCGGAAATCGGTGATGGCCTTCGCGTGCCTGAACAAGGTGATGACACTGCCGGTCGCGGACGCGGCGTGCTTCGGCCGGCCGATCGCCAATTCGATCGGCCTGCGCCCGGCGTCCGACGTGGTGCGCGACATCCTGTGGCAGGACAGGTCGATGGCGGCGTGGGTGGCCAGGGACTGCGTCGTCGCCATGGACGCCCTGCTCGGCACGATGACCGGTTCGCTCGCGGACGCGCTGGAGACGGCGATGGCAGCGGCCGGCCTGCGCCCGGGCCCCGCCGTGTCACCGGATGAGGACCTGCCGGACGCGACCGGCGCGGAGGTGCTGTTGCTGGCGCGTCGCGTCATCTCGATGTTCTTCGCGTTCGAACGGTTGGACGGCCGCCGAGGGATCGACCGGACCTTCTACGAACGCCTGTTCGCGACAAGAAGCCATGGTGCGGCATACGAGATCGCGGCGTGGACGGGCGCGGTCATCGGTCGCCTGCGCGGCGCGGGCCATCTGCCAGAACTGCCGTGGATGGCGGCCGAGTTCCGCACCGTGCCGGCGATGACGACCGAGGGCTGGTACCCGAACCCGTTCCTGATGGGCGAAATCCTGGCGGGTGAGGCGAGTTGGCAGCGCTACTGGGACGGCACGGACTGGACGGACCGGGTGCGGTTGCGCCACCTCACGGGTTGGCGGGAGCAGACCAATTCGATGTATGAGGCGCCACCGAACTGACGTCCTCGTCGAAGTACACGTCGAACGCGGCCAGCAGTTCCTCATCGAGCTGAAGTTCCGAGCGGCTGGTCTTGCCACACCGCAACGCGACCCCGGTGGCCAGCGCCTGCGCGAGCGAGATGAACGCGGACAGCGACCGCAACACGGTCACGCCGCCGGTCTCGACGTAACACGTGACGTCGGCATGCGGTACCAGCGGCGAGGCCGGGTTGTCGGTCAGCGCGATGGTGCGCAGCCCGCGTGCCTTGGCGCCGGCGAGCGCTCGGACGGTGTCCGCGGTGTAGCGGTGGATGGACATCGCGACGAAGACGTCGTCGGATTCGAGGTCCCGCAACACATCGACGATCATGCCCGCGGACGGAGTGAGCTGCCGGACGCCGGGTCGGACCATGTGCAGGAGGTAGGCGAGGAGGTAGGCGACGGTGAAGCACTTGCGCAGACCGATGACGTACACGTGCTTGGCGTCGGCGAGCATTTCCACGGCCTTGGTCCAGCTGGCCTGATCGAGGCGGGCGAACGTGCGGGCGATGTTCTGTTGGTCGTGCTCGACGACCGCGCCCAGCAGTTCCTCGGCCTCGGTCAGCTCGGCGGCCTGCTCGAAGCGCCGGACGAGTTGGGCCTGTTCGGCCAGTTGCTGGCGGCAGAGCTTCACCAGTGCCGGATAGCCGGGCAGGCCGAGCGCGGACGCGAAGCGGACGAGGGAGGATTCGTGCACCTCGGCCACCTTGGCCGTTTCGCCGATGCTGCGGAACGCGGTTGCCTCGGGGTCGGCCAGCAGGACTCGGGCAATGCGGCGCTGGCCGGCCGCCATGGTCGGCATCCGGGCCTGCAGCTCGGCCCGAAGCTCGGGGTAGTTGCGCGGCGGTACCGCCATGACTCCTCGATTCGTGGTGCTGGCCCTACGATACACGGCTACGCGCAATTCCAGTTGCGTCCGTTCCAGCGGTCGCTTTGTGATCTCGATGCAACTTGGATTGCGTGATATCGTCTACATGCAACAAACCTCTCTCTCGCGGTTCGGAGGCCCCGGTCATGGCGGTCCGTCACTCGGCGACGCTTGCTATCAACGAACAGCTCCAGGCCCGGCGGGCCGCTGGCGAGCCGGTCCTGCATCTGGCGTTCGGCGAGGCCGGGTTGCCTGTTCTGCCCGAGTTGGCGGGTGTGCTGGCTGATTCGGTGCGGCACAACGACTACGGCCCGGTCATCGGTATCCCGGCCGCCCGGGTTGCGGCAGCCGGGTACTTCGCGCGGCGGGGGCTGCCGACCGACCCGGACCAGATCGTGCTGGCGCCAGGTAGCAAGGCGCTGCTGTTCGCTCTGCTGGCGGTGCTCGGTGGGGACGTGGTTCTGCCGGCGCCGTCGTGGGTGAGTTATGCGGCTCAGGCGGCTCTGCTGGGCAGGCGGGTGATCCCCGTGCCGATCCCGGCGGAGTCCGGCGGGATACCCGACCCGGCTCGGCTCCCGGCCGCGCTTGCCGCAGCACGGGCGGCGGGTCAGCGGCCCTCGATCCTCGTCCTCACGATCCCGGACAATCCGACCGGCACGGTTCCACCGTTGGACCTGCTGCGTGAAGTCTGTGAAATCGCGGAGCTGAACAACCTCACCATCGTGTCGGACGAGATCTACCGAGACCTGTGCCAGGCGCGGGCGGACTTCCACAGCCCGGTAGAACTCGTACCAGATCGAACGGTGATCACCAGTGGGCTGAGCAAGAACCTGGCTCTCGGCGGTTATCGGATCGGGTTCACCAGGCTGCCGACCGCGCTACGCGGCCGGATCGGCGCGGACCTGGTCGGTGTCGCGAGCGAGATCTGGTCCAGTCTCGCCGGGCCGATGCAGCGGGTCGCCGCGGCCGCGCTGGCCGAGCCGCCCGAGGTGGTCGAGAGAATCGCGGCCAGTCGACGACTGCACGGCGTGGTGACGAAGGAGGTACATCGTCTGTTCACGGAAGCGGGCGCGGACTGCCGTCCACCACGGGCCGCGTTCTACCTGTACCCCAGCTTCGCCCCCCATCGGGCAACCCTTGCCACACAAGACATCCACACCGATCGCGAACTGGCCGACCACTTACTGACCCAGCACGGCATAGGCGTACTACCAGGCGCCGACTTCGGAGACGACCCAGCAGCCCTGAACATCCGGGTAGCCACAAGCCTTCTCTACGGCCAGACCACGGAGGAGCGACTGTCCACTCTACACAGTCCACAGCCCCTGACACTGCCGTGGATGGCAGAAGCGTTGACACACCTGGCAACCACGCTGACCAAGATCACCAATAACTAGCGGCGCCTACGCCCAGCGGGCGGATACCAATTCCGCTGTGGCGATCACATCGTCGGCGAAACTCAGCAGTCGCTCCCGTGACACCAGGAACGTCAACGTCGAGACGCTGACCCCGCCGATGACGTTCCCCCGGGAATCGCGTACTCCGGCTGCCACGCATCGGATGCTTGCCTCGTTCTCCTCGTCGTCCACGGCGAACCCGTGTGCCCGGACGCGCTCCAGTTCCGCTCGCAACGCATCCACTGTCGTCAGGCTGGCCGGTGTCCGAGCCGCCAGTCCACCCTCGCGCACTACCGCCGCCAGTTCCTCCTCCCCCAGCCCGGCCAGTACGCACTTTCCGATCGCGGTGGTGTGCAGCGGCATCCGCATTCCCACCCGTGATGCCATCTGGACCGCTTCCGCGCTGTCCACCTTGTGCGTGTACGTCGCCAGGTGGCCGGTCCGCAACGCCAGATGCACGGTCTGGCCGGTCCGCCGGCTCAGATCGGCCAGCAGGTCATCGAGTCGCGCCCCGGCCTGCGCCGCCGTCACGCTCGCCGCCAGGGTCCGCAGCCTCGGTCCGAGCGGATACCGCCCTGCTCCGTCGCTCTCCAGGAAACCGTTGGCCACCAACGTTCGCAGGATCCGATGGGCGCTTGCCTTGGGCACTCCGGCGCTACCGGCGATGTCCCCGAGCAGATGCGGCCCGCCCGGCATCACCGCCGATTCGAGCAACCGGACGGTCTTCTCCGCCGCGTTGCCGGCGTCCGAAGCGCGTCCGGCCCGAGTCGGCCGACCCACCGACTCGACAGGATCGACGACCATCGATTGACAGCCTCCGGTTCGATGCTAGATTCGCCCTGTTCCTTCAGACGATACGACATTCTACATAACGGAACGACATGACCACACCACCGGCCCTCGAGACCGCCCTGGCCGCCCAGCGCGTGCTCCCGGTGCTGCGTGCCCTCAGGTCGGCCGACGCCATCGCCACGGTCACCCACCTCCTGACGGCCGGCTGCCAGGTAGTCGAACTGACCACATCAACACACGACTGGCAAGCCGCCCTCGCGGAATGCGTCCGCTTGGCCGAAAATCATGCCCTGATAGGCATCGGCACTATCACGACCACTGACCAGGCAACCACCGCGATCAACGCGGGCGCGGCATTCCTGGTGTCGCCCTTCCCGGTTGCCGGTGTTCGCGCGGTCGCGACCAACACCCCGTTCATCGAAGGCGGTTTCACACCGGCCGAGATCGCCAACGCGGCCACGTTCGGCCCGGCCAAAGTGTTTCCGGCCCACGTCGGCGGCCCGGCATTCATCCGCTCGCTGCTCGCCGTGCTACCGACCGCCCAACTGATCCCCACCGGCGGCATCGCACTCGACGACGTGGACGAATATCTGGCGGCCGGCGCACTGGCCGTCGGCATCGGGTCCGGGCTGCCGGCCGACCTGGCCACGTTGTTCAACCGAACAGCATGACCGGCTTCGACGTCGTCGTGGTCGGCGAAATCCTGGTCGAACTGTACTGCGACGACGAACTGGCCGACGGCGCATCGCTGCGTCTCGGCTTCTCCGGTGACGCCATGAACTCGGCCGCAGCGGCCGCCGCGGCCGGCGCCAACACGGCCGTACTCACCGCGATCAGCACCGACGAAATCGGCGACGCGATCATCAACCGACTCACCGAACTGAACATCGATCCAACGTTGATCCGCCGCGACCGACGTCCCAACGGCGCTTACCTGGTACACGGCGACCTGACTGGGCACCGCCAGTTCACATACTGGCGCAACGAAAGCGCAGCCTCCACACTGGACGAACGCGACATCGGACAACACTTCACCACATTGTCGAAAACCGGCGCACTCGTACTCTCCGGTATCACAGCGGCATTGTCCGACAGCGCGGAACGGGCCATACTGACAGCCGCGAGAATCCCAGGCACTTCGGTCATCTACGACCCCAACTTCCGCCCCAAACTCACCACTCCCCAACGCGCCCGCACAGTTCTCGCCGATGTGGCCCGATACTGCACGCTGATCACCCCGTCCTGCCCCGGCGATTCCCTCCCACTACTCAACACCGACGACCCGGGCGAGACCGCGACAGCCGGACTGCACCTCGGCGCACGATCCGTTGCCGTCACCTCCGGCGCCACCGAAGTCCTGATCGCCGGCGCCGCCGACCGATTCCGACTGCCCGTCCCGGCAATCCCGAACGCCGTGGACGCGACCGGCGCCGGCGACGTCTTCACCGGCACCACCGCGGCCTGCCTTGCCATGGGTGACCCGCTCCACGAGGCGGTCCGGCTGGCGATCGGCGCCGCATCGTTGTCCGTCACCGGCCGCGGCGGCACCGGCCACATCCCCACCCTGACCGACACTCGCGCCGCCGCCCCGCCGCAACCGTGAAGGATCAACCTTCCCGGGTCATCAGTGACTGCTCGACACAGTCCTCCGGCCGCAACGGCCACCCCGTCCGTACGTCGAGCGACAACGCACGGCATGTGGCCCGCCACAACCGCTGCTGTGCCGCCGCTCCGGCCGCCGCCCGGGGCAGTGGGTGCACCCGCCGGCCCCGCAGATAGGCGCCGTTCGGCACCGCGGCACTCGTGCACGCGTACAACACCGCGTCGACCATCAACCCCCGTGACAACGGTGCCGGCGCGTTTCCCATCTCCATCCCGGCCGGCTGAATGGTCAGGCTTCGGCATCCGGTGCCCCGCAGCTTGATGGCCATCGTCTGGCCCAGTGTCATCACGGCCAGCTTGGACTCGGTGTACGACCAGGCCGGATAGTAGCGGCGCCCACCGTCCAACTCGGTCATCTTCGGTACGCCGAACCGGTGCTGGTCGCGTACCACGTGCACGATCCGGCCGATCGAACTGTTGCGTACCAACGGCATCAGGCCCAGCACCACCGCCGCCGGGCCGAGATAGTTGACCTGCCACGTGAGTTCGTTGCCGTCCTCGGTGAGCGACCGGGTTCGCGGCGGCAGCAGGTCGACCGCGTTCACCACGTAGTCCATCTCGCCGGTGGTCTTCGCGCACTGGCGGATCATTTCCCGGGTCGTGGTCAGGCTGGCGAAGTCGGCGACCACCGGCACCACCTGGCACCGTTCGTCCATTCCCGCCAGTTCTTCGCCGAGCCCGGCCAGTTCGTCGGCGTCCGCGCCATGCACGAACAGTGTGGCGGACAGCCCGATCAGCCGTCGTGCTATCTCGCCACCGAGTTCACCGGTCGCGCCGAGTACCAGTGCGGTACGCCGTAGCGTGCCCATGGCAATCTGCCCCCATCGGTACAACCAGGCGGCCGACCCGCCGGTCCACAGATGGCATCGGCCAGAAACCCATTACGTTACCGTATGACGGCCATTGTCCGATCATTGTCAACGAACGAGCAGAAAAACCGCGCCGCCGAGGACCGGGCCAATCAGCGCACCGGCGATCACCTGTGCCACCGTGTGATCGCCGACCGCGACCCGCGACCACGCGATTAGCACCACCACCGGCACCAGAACCAGCGACAACGGGCCGTAGAGCAGCAACAGGGTGGCCGCCGCGCCGCCGGCCACGGCTGAATGCAGTGAAATCTTCCACCATTGTGTAACAATCGCGCAGGCGAACAATGTGGCGAGCATAGCCACGTCCAGCGCGACCACATCCCTCGGCGCCCGGCCGAGCAGCAGAATAGCCAGGCCGACCGCGGTGCAGCCGAGGCTCAGCAGCAGCGGCACCAGCCTGCCTTCGCGATTGCGCACGTGGTGGCCGTCCCAGCGGCCAAGCCGGGCACCGCGCACGATGAACGCCATCGGCAGGACGCTGGAGAACACCGCGACCACCAGACCCCAGAAGACCGTGGCGCCGACCCGGTGCCCGGTCGCGTGCCAGGCCACGGCCAGCGGCAGGAGCAGCACCACGATCGCGGGTGAGAACACCTCGGTGAGAATTTTCGCCACCCGGTGCCTATTCCGTCGATCCCGCACCTCCGATGCCGCCCGCATGGCTGGACAGTTTGCCCCAGTCGGGCACGAATCACCCCGCCGACCCAGGACCGGCTGGTGTGACCGGCGGGTTGCCGGCACAGTATGTGGGTACATGTAGACCTGTGTGGGCCGGTTGCCCACCAGCCAGCGAGGTGGAACGTGGACACGCACCAGCGTGACCGAATCGTCGTCGGGATCGACGAGGGCGCGCAGAGCGCGCTTGCCGTGGAATGGGCCGCCCGTGAGGCACAGGCGGCCGGACTGCCCCTCGCGCTGGTGCACGGCGAGACCGACAGATACGCGGTCGCCGTGATCGACCCCGGCATCGTGCCGGCGATGGAACTGGCGGTGCGCCAGTCCGATCCGCGCCGCCTCGTCGCCGACACCGCGGACGCCGTGCACCGGATCGCGCCGGATGTCGAGGTCATCACCCATATCGAGCCGGGCAGCCCGGTCGGCGTGCTGTGCCGCCAGGCCGAGGCGGCGACCATGGTCGTGTTGGGCAGCGAGGGTTCCGGCCTGTTCGCGGAGTTGGTCTTCGGCTCGGTGTGCGGCGCGCTCGCGGTGCGCAGCCGATGCCCCGTGGTCGCGGTACGAGCGGCACCGGAATCGGTCGCGTTCGACGCGCCGGTCGCGGTCGGTGTGGACGGCACCGGGGTTTCCCTTGCCGCGCTTGGGTTCGCGTTCGAACTGGCGGACCGGCACCGGGTCGGCGTGCGGGCGGTGCACGTGATGCCGGCGTCCGCGGGGCGGGACCCGAACGAGCAGGAGAAGCACCGGTGGCGCACCGCGGAGTCGATGGCCGAGCTGGCCACCCGCTACCCGAAGGTCGCCATCGACCTGGACTTCGCGATCGGTGAACCGGTGCCGATCCTGACCGCCCGCTCGGCAGGCTGCCGGCTGCTGGTGGTCGGTTCGCGCGGCCGTGGGGTGGCCGCGGGGCTGCTGTCCGGCTCGGTCAGCCAGGCCCTGCTGCGCAGCATCCGTGG
>DATBCR010000008.1:0-14021 GCA_036270375.1 Pseudonocardiaceae bacterium
GTCGAGCGGCATGCCGGCCTGTTCGACGGGTGCGCCGCCGCGATCAGCGAGAGCGGCGGCTTCACCCACCACGCCCGTGGTGTCCGGCTGTATCCGGTGGCCACCGCCGAACGTGGCAGCGCTCACCTGCGGCTGACCGCGCGCGGCCGGGCCGGGCACGCGTCCCGCCGCAACGACGACAACCCGGTCGTGCGCCTTGTCGCCGCCCTCGACCGGCTGGCACGCCACCGCTGGCCGATCCGCCTCACCCCACCCGTGCGGGCCTTCCTGGTCCAGACAGCCGAAGCGCTCGGCGCCGACTGCGATCTGTCCGATGTGGACGCCACGTTGGCTGGGCTGGGTGCGGCGGCCGCCCTGGCGGAGAACACCGTGCGGGCCACCGTGACCCCGACCGTGCTGGACGCCGGCTACAAGGTGAACGTGGTGCCCGCCACCGCGCGGGCCCAGGTGGACGTCCGCACCCTGCCCGGCATCGAGGACGAAGTGCTGGCCGTGGTGGACGAACTGTTGGGGCCGGGCATCACCCGCGAGTTCGTCGGCCACCAGCAGCCGGTGTCGGCGCCGATGGACACGCCGTGGTTCACCGCGATGGCCGACGCGCTGCGCGCCGAGGACCCGGCCGCCGTGGTCGTGCCGTACTGCATGGGCGGCGGCACCGACGCGAAGGCGTTCAGCACGCTGGGCATCGACTGCTACGGCTTCGCGCCGCTGTGGGTGCCGCCCGGCTTCGACTACCGGGCGATGGCCCACGGCGTGGACGAACGGGTCCCGGTGGCCGGCCTCGGTTTCGGGGTGCGCGTGCTGGACCGGCTGCTGTCAGCGTGACTGGCGCCGCACGATCCAGTGCTCCGCCACGTTGAGCACGACCACGACCGCCGCGACCCAGCACAGCGCGGCCAGCGCCGGCACCCGCGTCGCCACCGGCAGCGGTAGCACGACGGCCGCCGCCGCGGACAGCCGGGTCTTCGACACGGTGCGGAACATCCGCCACCGCGTGTACCCGAACGTCGCCAGATACAGCGCCGACCCACCGAACAGCAGTCCCGCCTCGCCCGGGTTCAGGCGCCCCCCGGGATGCGCGATCACCCCGGCCAGCCCGACCGCGACCGCGATGATCGCGCCGATGAACGACAGGTGCCCGTAGGACAGCACCCGGCGGATGATGTCGCCGCGGTTCGGCGCGGTCTCCAGGGCGTGCCGCACGGCACTCGCCGCGAACACGTAGTACACCCACCACAACCCGCTGGCCAGCACGAACGCCGCCGCCACCGCCGCGAGCACGTCCACCCCGAGCCGCCCGGCCGCCGCGGCCGGCGCACCGATCGCCACGATCGACTCGCCCAACGCGATGATCAGGAACCCGCCGAACCGCTCCGCGAGGTGACCGGGCGCGAACTGCACCCGTTCCAGCCGGCCACGCGCGAGCGCCGGCGTGGCCAGGTCGGTGGCGGCCGCCGCCGCCCACACCAGCAGCCGCACCGGCGGCGGCAGGAACCCGCCGAGCACCAGCAGCGGCGCGGACACCCCCACCGCGACCAGGTAGGTGATCGGTATCCCACCGGAGTGCCGGGCCAGCCCGATCAGCACCAGCCGGGCGGCCAGGTACGCGACACCGAAAAGCACACCACGGCTGTGGTAGGCGAACGGCGTGGCCAGGGCCATGAACAGCCCGATCAGGCCGAGCGCGAGGATACCCAGCCGGTTGACGACCGTGTCGATGTCGTGGGTGTTCGCGAACACGCAGGTCCCGACCCACACCCAGTAGATCGGCACGAACACCACCATGGCGTGCGCCACCCCGAGCCACGTGCCCTCGCCCCGCAACAGCGTGGACACCTCGGTGACGGCGAACACGAACACCAGGTCGAAGTACAGTTCGGCCCACGTCACCCGCACCTCGGCCGACTCGGCGGGTGCCGTGTCCGTCGATGCCGCCGGATCAGCCACGACCGCACCTTATGTCGACACCTCGGCCGTGATCAGTTCGGCACGGCCCGCCGGTAGCGCTCACCCCACTGCCGGACGTGTTCGACGAGTTCCGGCGGCCCGGTGATCTCGAAGTCGACGCCGAGCAGGCCGAGGTGCATGACGAGTGTGTCCAGCGAGTTCGCGCCCGTGGTCAGCACACACCGCCGCTCGTCGACCGGTTCGATCAGACCGACCGCCGACGTGATCCGTTCGGCGACCACGTCGGCCGACGCGTGCAGCACGATCCGTGCCTCGTACCGCCACGCCGCCGACGACACCCGGTGCGACACGTACTCGGCGATGTCGGTGTACGGCGGGTCGCGCGGCACGAACCGCGGCCCGGCCGGCGGGCGCGGCGTGATCCGGTCCACCCGGAACGTCCGCCAGTCCGCGCGGTCGGTGTCCCACGCCACCAGGTACCAGCGGCGACCCCAGTTGACCAGCCGGTCCGGCTCGACCACCCGCGCGCTGGCCACGCCGTGGTGGTCCCGGTACTCAAGGCGCAGCCGCTCGTGGTCGCGGCACGCGTTCGCGATCGTCGTCAGCACGTCCGGCGCCACCGTCGGCCCGCCCGGCGTCGCGATCCGGACGGTGTAGTTCTGCAGCGCGTTCACCCGTCGCCGCAACCGGTGCGGCAGCACCTGTTCCAGCTTCGCCAGCGCCCGCACCGACGTCTCCTCGATGCCGGTGACCGCGCCGGCCGCCGCCGTACGCAACCCGATGGCGACGGCCACTGCTTCATCGTCGTCCAGCAGCAGCGGCGGCAGCGCGGCACCGGCACCGAGCTGGTAGCCGCCGGTGACGCCGGTGCTCGCGTTCACCGGGTAGCCGAGGCCGCGCAGCTTGTCCACGTCCCGCCGCACCGTCCGGTCGGTCACGCCGAGCCGGTCGGCCAGTTCGGCCCCGGACCAGTCCTTGCGGGTCTGCAACAGCGACAGCAGGCGCAACAGCCGCGCGGAGGTCTCCAGCATGACCGCAGTGTGGCAGCCATTGCGGACAGCTATCGACCGCAACCCACGTACCACTACCCTCGATACGGTGACGAACCGCGCGATCCACCGCCTGGTGGCCGCGTGCGACTGGTTCAACCAGGCCCGCCCCTGGAACCACAACCACCACTACCACCGCTGGCTGATGCGGCAACTCCCCCGCCGGTTCGATGCCGCGCTGGACGTTGGCTGCGGCAGCGGCGTCCTGGCCCGCCTGCTGGCCGGCCGGGCGGACACCGTGCTGGGCGTGGACCGCGACGAAGCGATCATCGCGCAGGCACGCCCCGCCGCCAACGTCCGCTACATCGTCGCCGACGCGCTCACCCTCCCGGATGACCACTACCAGGTGATCACGTGCGTCGCCGCCCTGCACCACCTGCCGCTGGAACCCGCGTTGACCCGGTTCCGCGACTGGCTGGCACCCGGCGGCACCCTCGTCGTCATCGGCCTCACCCAACCGGCCACCATCGGCGACCACCTGCTGGCAGCGGCGGCCGTGCCGGCGAACCTGCTGGTCAGCCTCGCCCACGGCAAGGCAACGGCGCCGGTGGCGATGTCCGCGCCCGTCAAAACACCCACCACGACCCTGCCAGCACTGCGCGCACAGGCACGCGGGATCCTGCCCGGCGCCCGCGTCCGCCGACGCCTGTTCTGGCGCTACACCTTGGTCTACCGCCACCCGAGCAGTCAATAGGCGGGTTCACCACATCCGTGGTGCCCGCCCGCCTATTCGGTGGTCAGCTCGACCGGGGTCGCGAACACGTCCACCATCGCGCCGTTGCGCAGCACCGTCACCGGCAGCGGTTTGCCGATCGCCTCGTCGAACAGCTGCCGCTGGATGCCCTGCGCGTTGGACACCCGCGCCCGCGCCACACTGAGCACCAGGTCACCCGCGTGCAGCCCGGCCTGGTCGGCCGGCCCGCCCGCGACGACCTGCACCAGCCGCAACCCCGCGGACTGCCCGGTCCGTTTGGCCACGGTGGCAGGCAGCGGCGCCGGCACCCCCACCACCCCGAGATACGCGCGGCGCACCCGGCCGTCGCGCAGCAGGGTGCTGATGATCCGGTTGGTCGTGCTGTTGATCGGGATGGCAAGGCCGAGCCCGATCCCTGCCAGCGCCGTGTTGATCCCGACCACCCGGCCGGCCGAGTCGGCCAGGGCGCCACCGGAGTTGCCGGGGTTGAGCGCCGCGTCGGTCTGGATGACGTCCTCGATCACCCGGCTGGTCCGCCCCGACTCCACCGGCACGGCCCTGCCCAGCGCGCTGATCACCCCGGCGGTCACCGACCCGGCCAGCCCCAACGGGTTGCCGACCGCGACCACCAACTGCCCGACCACCAGCGTGTCCGCGTTGCCAAGCACCGCCGCCCCTGGCGCCGGGCCACGCGAGCGCAGCACGGCCAGGTCGGACAGGGCGTCCGCGCCGACCACGTCGAACCGCGACTCGGTGCCGTCCGCGAACACCACGGTGCCTTCGCCGGCCGAGCCGACCACGTGGGCGTTGGTCAGCAGGAACCCGTCGTCGGTGAACACCACCGCCGAACCGCTGCCGCGCCGCATCCGCACGCTCGCCACATGCGGTGTGACCGACTTGGCCACCCCGACCACGGTCCGCGAGTAGGCGTCCATGGCCACCGAGTCCGTCGCGGCCGTGTCCGGCACGGCGGCGCCCGTGGTGTCGACGGCCGGGTCGGTCAGTTGCTCGTCGGTCGGATCCGGTAGTTGCCAGTTGTCCACCACCGGGACCACCGCCCCTCAATTACTTGATTACAGCATTGCACGTCTATCAATGCTGCACCCGTGGGCGGTGTTCCGGTGCCGCGTCCGCCATCAGCGAACGGACGGCCCGAACCTGTGCACCCGGTCCGCGGTGATGAAGCCGTGCGCCGACGCCAGGAAGTGCTCGAACCAGGCGCCGGTGTCGTCATTGCCGGCGAAGTTCTCCGTCGAGTGCCCGTCCGCGGCCACCGTCACCCCGTTCGCCCGCTGGTCCAGCCCGAACGACGACACCTCGTCCGTTGACTGCCGGACACTGTGCGCGCCGCCGCCGTCCCGCACGTCCAGTAGCCGCCGGGTCATGTCGACGGTGGCGGACAGGTTGAAGTTGTTGTCGTCGGTGACCTGGAACGTGGCCCCGATCGTGATCGGCGACGACCACACGTGCAGCGTCGTGCTGTCGGAACCGCGCGGCCCGGTGCTGTGCACGACGTTCGACCCGCTGTCGGTCTGCGTGAGCTGCTGCGCGAACCCGCCCGCCGTGACCGTGTCGGTGTTGCGGTACGCCATGTGCTGCGTGACGGTGGTGCGGATCCGCCCGGCCGACGTGTCCACGAAACCGCTCGTGCTCCAGTCCCGGCCGGCGGTCACGGTGGCGGTGACCGCGCCGTTCGCGCCCGGCTGCTCGGTCGTGGCCTGCGTCGCGGCCTGCGCGATCGTGTCCGAGGTCAGCGCGCCGCTGGTGGCGGCGGCGCCGTGGTCGGTGTACAGCAGCAGGTTCGCAGCGAGGTTCCACACGTCCCCGATGTTCGCCACGCTCAACGCCACGTCATGGCTGCCGCCGTCGACGAGCCGGCCGACGAACGGGGTGACGTCCAGCAGTTCCGGGGTCATGTCGAACGTGCCGACCGCCGGGATCGGCCGCCACAGCGTCGGCACGATCCCACCGGTGTAGATGTAGGGAAAGAACTGGGTCACACCGGCCGGGGTGCCGTCGATCGCGGCGTCCACCTCCCGGTACGGGCCGTTCCCGCACAGCCCGGCCGCCGGGAACCGCGCGGACACGTCGTTCGGGACGTCGGTGAACCACTGCTCGTCGCACCCGTTGCCCTTGATGGACACCTCGAGCACCGCGCGGACGATGTTGCGCGGCAGGCCGGCCGCTGCGAGGTGGATGGTGGGTGTGCCGGCGCTCGCGTCCTGCCCGCCCAGCCCGACCACCATGTCCGGTTCCGCCGGTGCCGGGTGCTCGCGGTCGGCCTGGTAGAAGGTGATCGACACGGTCTGGCTGTAGACCCCGGTGTCGGTGGCGTTGGTGAAGTTCACGATCCCGCCGGTGAACGCCTTCGGACCACTGAACAGGGCGCTGTACTCGGTGATGTCCTTCGCGAAGTGGTAGGTGATACCGGCCGGGTCGGGTTCGTAGGTGGTGCCGAAGTACACCTGGGTGGTGCCGATGTTCAGCGAGCCGGCCCGGTCGAACTGGCGGCCCTGCACGCTCGTCGTCCAGTCGAGCACGACCTTCGCCCACGGGCCCGCGCACTGCGCCGGTGGGGTCAGGGTGCCGGTGAAGTTCTGCGCGCCGCCGGTCGCGTTGTTCGACGGGAACGCGGTGGCCAGGTTCACCGTGCAGGACCGCGTGTCCGGCCGGGACACCGGCGGCGGCGCGGTCACCGGGTTCTGCGAGTTGATCTCGATACATGGCGTCGCGGCCACCGCCGTGCTGACACCGAGGGCGCACAGCAGCGCGGCGCACACCACCGCGATTCCGGACCGGATTGGGCGCACGAGGACCTCCACCAGATCGTTTCGGGACACGCCGCACAACCGGGTGAAACCGGTCCGGCGGTGCAGACTCTAGCTTTCGGGCCGCGCCGATCAAGCGGCCGAGAGTAGGCGTCCGTTCACCACACCTGTTGTGAACGCGGTGAATGACCGGTGGTCGACGGGTCGAACGGCCGGAAATCCGGCCGCGCGATGTCCGACGGCTGGGCTAGCGTGCTGGTCATGTCCACCGACACCGTCCACCCAGACATGGCACAGCTGGCCGGCCTCGGCAACATTCCCACCAACTACCGGCACGGCCCCAAACAGGTGTGCGGGGAGGCGTCAGGTCTCGCCCTGCCCGGCGGCTACCTCAAGTGGTACGACATCTACCGCGACGACGCGGGCATGCCGGCCGGTACCCGCACGCAGGCCCGCGACTTCCTGCGCGGCGAGGCCGCCGCGCACCGCCTCGACCTGCACGACGAGCTGGGATTCGTGATCCTGCACCGCTGCGGCGAGTCGTTCTACTTCCTGCTGGTGTGCACGTGGCGCAACCAGAACGAGATGTGGCAGACCGCGTACAGCCGTGCGGGCGACGACGCGTTCGCCCTGGTCCAGCGCCCCGGCGACCACCTGGCCACGCAGTGCGTGTGGGAACTGGGCGCCACCATGCACGAACGCCTCGCATGGTCGCGCTACTTGTGCTCCGAACGCGACGGGACCGCGAAACGGGCCTACTTGGCCGACAAGTTCAGCGGCCCCGCGTAGCACCCGGGGTGCACGCCAGCCGGCGCACAGGACAGGTCGTCAGGCGCCGGTGTCGGCGAGGCGGCGAATGAGGTAGCGGCGCTCGGTGTCCGTCGACGCCAGGTCCAGCGCCTCCCGGTAGGCGGCCGCGGCCTCCACGGTCCGGCCAAGGCGCCGCAGCAGATCGGCCTCGGTCGCCGGCAGCAGGTGGTACCCGGCCAGCGCCCCCGACGCCCGCAACGCCGCCACCAGTGCCAGCCCCGCGGCCGGCCCGTCCGCCATCCCGATCGCCACCGCGTGGTTCAACGCCACCACCGGCGACGGCGCCAGCCGTGCGAGCTGCCCGTACAGGGCGGCGATCTGCGGCCAGTCGGTGTCCTCGGCATCGGCGGCGGTGGCGTGACACGCGGCGATCGCGGCCTGCACCTGGTACGGCCCTGGCCGCCCGCGCCGCAGCGCGCCGTCGAGCAGCGCGACACCGTCGTCGATCTCGGCGGTGTCCCAGCGGCCACGGTCCTGGTCGGCGAGCAGCACCAGGTCACCGTTGTCGTCAAGGCGGGTGCCGCGCCGGGCGTCGTGCAGCAGCATCAGCGCGAGCAGCCCGACGGCCTCCGGTTCGTCCGGCATCAACTGGACAAGCACCCGGGCCAGCCGGATCGCCTCGGCGGACAGGCCGCGCCGCAGCAGGTCGGCGCCCGCGGTGGCCGAGTAGCCCTCGTTGAACAGCAGATACAGCACGCCGAGCACGGCGGGGGTGCGTTCGGGCAGCAGATGCGCGGGCGGCACTCGGTACGGGATGCCGGCGTGCCGGATCTTCTGCTTCGCCCGGACGAGACGTTTGGACATGGTCTGCTCGGCCACCAGGAACGCCCGCGCGATCTCGCCGGTGGACAGGCCGGCGAGCGTCCGCAGGGTGAGCGCGACCTGCGACTCCAACGCCAACGCGGGGTGGCAGCAGGTGAACATCAGGCGCAGCCGGTCGTCCGGCACACCGCTGCCGCTGTGGCCGTCGTCGCCGGGTTCCGGTTCGTGCCACATGGCGGCGACCTCCCGCAGTTTGGCCGCGCCGACCGCGGCGCGCCGCAGCCGGTCGGTGGCGCGGTTGCGCGCGGCCGTGGTCAGCCACGCGCCGGGCCGATCGGGGATGCCGTCGCGCGGCCAACGCTGCAACGCCGACGCGAACGCGTCCTGCGCGCACTCCTCGGCCAGGTCCCAGTCACCGGTGACCCGAATCAGGGTCGCGACGACCTGGCCCCACTCGTCCCGGAACGCGGCGGCGACGGCGGTGGTGACAGCCGTGTCGACTGGCGTGCTCATGGCTGGAGAATCCGCCGGATCTCGATGGTGCCGTACTCGTCCATCCAGCCGCCGCAGATCAACAGCAGGTACTTCACGTGTCCTCCGTCGCCCGCCATGCCGAACCGGTCCACCAGCCCGACGAACGGGAACACCCCGCACGGACGGCGACCGAGGAGGACATCATGACCCAGCCGGGCTCGCGGTGCTGTCGGCCGTGCTGCTGTCGGCCGTGCCGGTGTCGGCCCACGGGACCCGGCAGGCGTCGCCGGAGCTGAAGCCCTGATCGGTGATGCCCAGCGCGATGTTGCTGCGGGAGCGGAGGTTCTCGTTCGCGATCTGGTAGGTCAGCTCGATCACCCCGGCGCGCCCGAAGCGGCGTGCCAGGTCGGCCACCTGCTCGTCGGTCACCGTCGTGGGTGTCGAAGTCATGGCGTCGGCGTAGGCGATCGCGGCCCGTTCGTCGTCGGTGTAGACCGGTGAGGTGGCGTAGTCGCCGATTTCCTTCAGGCGCGCCACGTCCAGGCCCCGCAGGCGTAGCAGCATGGTGCCGAAGTCGACACACCACGAGCAGCCGATCGTCCACGCCACCCGGTACACCGCGAGATCACGCACCGTCGCCGGCAGCACGGTCGACGCCTTCTCCAGCAGCGTTTCGTGCACGGCACCGGCGAAGGCCAGCTTCCGGTGGTTCGCGACGACCGCGAACGGTTCCGGCACCTGCCCGTAGCGGCGCTTGGCGTACCAGTAGGACAGTTTGGTGAACCGGCTGGCGTTGGCCGGGGAAACAGCGGGGATGCGGGTCATCGGTGCCTCTTTGGTGTCAGCCCTTGGACGGGACACGGCGGGAGGATGTGACAGCCGTTCTAGCGGAGGGTGTCGGCGAATTCGAGGATCGCGTGGGCGAGCGGTTCGGGTGTCTCGATCTGGGGGACGTGGCCGGTGTCGGTGAGCAGCTGGAATCGGGCGCCGGGGATGGCGGCGGCGAACGCGCGACCGTAGTCGGGCACCACGATCTGGTCGCTGTCTCCCCACAGCACCAGCGTCGGCACCTTGACACCGGCGAGCCGGGCCGCGAGACCGGCGTCGACCATCGACGTGCCGCCGTAGGTGGCGAGCGCGGCCCGGTTGCCGGCCAGGATCGCCTGCCCCGCCTCGGTCAACAGCGCCGGGTCGACCTGGAACACGGCCGGATCGTGGTAACTCAACCGGGCGACGTCCGCCAGGGTGAGCGAGAAGAAGTCGACGACCGGGTATTCGGGCACCTCGATGCCGACCGCGTCCACCAGCACGAGACCGCGCAGGCGGGTCGGGTCGAGCAGCGCCATCTCGGCGGCGATCCAGCCACCGATCGAGTTGCCGACGATCGTGACGTCGACCAGGTCGAGTTCGTCGAGCAGCCCGACATACAGCGCGGCGAGCTGACCGACGGTGGCGAGGTCGTCGGGCCGTTGCGTGCCGTCGAAACCGGGGTGGGTGGGGGTGATGACGCGGGCGTCGGCGGTGGCGGCGAGCAGGTCCGCGAACCCGGTGACCGACTGCGGCCCGGCGCCGCCGTGCAGGACCAGGAACGGACGCCCGTGACCACGCTCAGTGAAGGTGACGTGTGAACTCATACAAGCAACCTTATACAAGCATGCTGATATAAGCAACCTGAGCTAGGATCCGGTCGTGACGAGATCAAGGCAGCACACGGGTTTGTCGGTGAAGCGACTGCAGATGAAGCACCACAGGGCGCTCACGGCCGCACTGGCCGACCTGGACATCAGCCTCGTGCAGTGGGACGCGCTACGGCACCTGCACGAGAACCCGGGCGCGTCCCTGCACGACCTGGCCCAGCTGACGTTCCAGACCGACCAGTCGTTCGGCGCGCTGGCCGGCCGGATGCTGGCCCGGGGCCTCATCGAACGCGTCCCCGGCGCCGGCCGCGCGGTACGCCACCGCCTCACCGAGAAGGGCGATCAGCTACGGGCGGCCGGCGGCGAGATCGTCGACCGCGTACTGGCCGAGTCCTTCGCCCCCTTGACCCCCACCCAACTCGCCACCTTCGACGAACTCCTGACCCAGCTCATCAACACCGACACCGAACAGCACTCGCGACCCGGGTCCTAGGGTCGGGCGGCGCGGTTTCTGGCGTAGACGCGGATGCCGACATAGATGTAGTCGTCGTCGAAGACGACAGCCTTCCACCGGGCGGTGTCGGACTCGCGGCCGACGAACATGGTGTCGGAAACCGGTGTCAGGCCGAACTCGAACGGCGCGTCGAAGTCGGCCATGATCCCGGACACCGCGTGGCGCAGCCGTAGCGCGGAGCGCTCGTCGTCGAGGGTGATGTCGACGCGGGCGTCGGACCGCTCGTAGATTCCGACGAAACGGCCGAGGTCGTCGATCCGGACGGGTTCGGCGGGCGGTGACGGCCGGGGCGGGACCTCGATGTCGCAGAGTTCCCGCAGCAGCTGTCCGAGCAGTTCCTCCTGGAATTCGGTGGAGTCGCCGATGTTGGTCAGCAACACCATCGCGACGTCCTTGTCCGGGACGACACGCAGCTGGGCCGACTGGCCGCCCATGGTGTCGCCGCTGTGCCCGAACACCGGATGCCCGTCCCAGGTCCACAGATTCCAGCCGAGACCCCAGTGATCGACCAGTGGGCTGGGCACCGCGACCTGGGGCTCGCGCATCACGGCCAGCCGTGGGTCGGACATGTGCAGGCGCGCGAACGCGAGGATGTCGGCCGCCGACGCGCTGATGTTGCCGCACGGCCCGTCGCTGCGGAATCCCGGGATCCACACCGACGCGGGGACCGGCCGTCCGGTGTCCGGCGAGAGGGTGTGGCCCATCGCGGCGCTGAAGCGCAGCACGTCCTCCGGCAGCGTCCAGGTGTGCCCGGCACCGAGCGGGTCGAGGACGAGGGTGCGCAGTGCCTCGTCCCAGACCAGGCCGGTGAGTACTTCGATGACGCGGCCGGCGATGTTGTATCCGGTGTTGCTGTACGACATGGTCGAACCCAGCGGATGCTCCTGGGGCAGGTCGGCGCAGGCGGCCACGTAGCGGGCCAGGGTGTCGTCGCCGCGTCCGGTGTCGTGGACGAAGTCCCCGGCGATCCCGGAGGTGTGGGTCAGCAGGTGCCGCATCGTGACGTGTTCGCTCGCCTGCGGGTCGGCCACTCTGAAGTCGGGGAGCACCTCGACGACCCGGGTTTCCAGGCCGACCCTGCCCTGCTCGACCAGCCGCATGAGCATCGTCGCGGTGTAGGGCTTGGTGATCGAACCGATCTGGAACAGTGAGTCGACGGCCGTCGCGGCACCGGTGCCGACGTGCAGCACCCCGGTCGCCAGCTGGTGGACCTCATCGCCGGTGAGCACGCCCACCACTGCCCCTGGCGTGTTGTGCTTGGCCGCCAGCTCGTCGAACCGCCGTTGAGTGATCATCCCCTCCCCCTCCGCGAATCAGACTACTCGGTCACCAGGCCCGCCGGTCCTTGATCCGGTGTGTTCCGTACTGGCGAGCAGCGCGTCCAGTTGGGCTTCGGCGCGTTCGGCTCTGGACAGCAGTTGTGCCCGTACTTCGGCCAGCGCCGCGAGTTGGGTGTCGGCTGCTTGTCTTGTGGTGTGGAAGGCTTCGGCGGCGTCGGCGCGTTGGGTGGCCAGTTCCCGTTGGAAGCGTTCGGTTTGTTCGGTCGACTGCTGTTCGCCGGTTTGACGTAGCAGCGCGGTTTCCTGGCGGGCTTCGGCCAGTTCGGCGCGTACCAGGTGGGTTTCGGCTCTGGCGTCGGTGGCTGACTGGCCCGCGCGTTCCGCCGCGAGTTCCGCGACCCGGACCGCCGCCACGGCCGCGTCCCGCTGTTGGTGCGCGACGGCCAGCTGCGACGCGGTCTGCTCGCGCATCGCGGTCAGGGCCTGTGCGGTTTCGGCGCGGACGCTCGCCACATCGTCGGCGGCTTGCCGTCGCGCCTGTTCGATGCGGGCTTCAGCGCGGATCCGGGCCTGTTCCACGATGTCCGCGGCGTCGCGGCGGATCGCGGCGATCTCGTCCTGCGCGGCACCTTTGACGGCGGCGATGTCGTCCTCGGCGCGCTGGGCGCTCTGCCATGCCCCGTCGACGGCGCACTGTTCGGCTTCCCGCGCGGCCGCGGCGTCCAGTTCTGCCTGCTCGGCGGCGGCCACGGCGTCCCGGGCGGCGGCTTCTGCCTGGTCGGCGGCCCGTTGCGCGGCGCGTCGGCGCTGGTCAGCCTTGGCGACGTCGGCCTGGGCCAGGGCGATCCGGCGGGCGGCGTCGGTCCTGGTGGCCTCCAGTTCCGCGGCCACGGTCGCCGGGTCGGTCATGGTGTTCAGTTCGCGGGTCACGCTGGTCAGCGATGTCGCCAGTTCACCGACCAGCAGCCGGACCCGTTCGGTCAGCTCCTCGGCCCGATTGTGCGCCGAGGATGCCGGCCTGTCCTCGGCGGGAGGTTTCGTCACGGTGACGGTGGCCTGCTGGGTCTCCGACTCCTGGATTCGTTGGCGTTCCCGCCACGCCCGCCACCGCGTGTGCTCCGGCAGATCGCAGTACTCGGCCGGTCGCCCCGGTCCCCCGGTCCGCAGCACCGGCCGGGCACAGCCAGGGAATCCACAGGTCAAGGCCTTGACAGAAGGCCGGCCGGAAGCTTCTTCAACTGACACTCGATTATCGTAGCACCCACTGATAATAACGTTAAATCGACCAACGCAACGAAACGTGGCGGGCGAGAACCCCAGGACCGTGACCACCGATAAGTGAACGTTATCGGTGGTCAAGCCTTCTGGCGGAGTGAGGTTTCGTTGCCGGCGTCGACACGGTGGTGCTACGCTTTCATATGACAGAAATTTCTTACACGTGAAGGAGCGACGTGACGACGGGCTGGTCGACCGGCGACGAACTGGTCGAGATGCTGGCCGCCCTAGCAAACCCGCTCCGCCTGCGCATCGTCGCCACCCTGGCCACCAGCGGCCGTGACTACGTGAGCCACCTCGCCCGGGAGATCGGCGTGAGCCGCCCACTGCTGCACATGCACCTGCAGCGCCTGGAAGCCGTGGGCCTCGTCGTCGGCAGCCTTGAGCTGTCCCCGGACGGCAAGGCCCTCAAGTTCTACGAAGTCACCGACGTCAACCTGCACCTGACCGCATCGACGCTGGCCGAGGCGGCGAAAACCCTCACCAGGTCGAACCCGACGCCGGGTCCAGCACCCAAGGAGCACCCCTGATGAACACCCTCAGCATCGGCGCGCCGGCGTCCTGGCCGGAGGCGATCTTCTACCTCGGTGTCCTGGTGCTCGCGGTCGGCCTGACCGCCTTCGTCATCATGATCATGTTCGAGCGCCGCAAGCTCAGCGCCGCCGCCGGCCAGGCCGACGACCTGCGCCAACTCGTGCACCGCTTCGAACAGCTCGCCGAGAACACCCTCGACGCCCAGCAACGCGCGGCCGCCGACCTGGCCGAGCTGCGCTCACGCACCGCGTCGATCGAACAGATCCTGCGCAGCGTCGAGTAGCGGAGAAAGCCGTCATCACAGTCTGAAGGGTCC
>DATBCR010000009.1:0-2173 GCA_036270375.1 Pseudonocardiaceae bacterium
GTAGGTGGCCACGGTGACGGCGGCGACCAGGGTGCCGATCGTCATGGTGCCGTGCGCGATGCTCAGCGCGCCCACGCCGAGCTGGCAGCCGATGCCGATCTCCGGCAGCCCGATGATCACCGCCCACAGGAACGCGAGGATGCGGATCTTGCGCAGCTGCGTGCCGCGCAGTTCGGCGGCCTGCTTGGTGAACCGGCGCAACAGTTCCGGTCCCCGGCCGAACGCCTTGAGCACCCGGATGCCGAGCGCGGACTCCTCGACCGTGGTGGCAAGGTCGCCCTCCTGGTCCTGGGCCAGCCGGGAGACCACCTTGTAGCGCGACTCGAACAGCGTCGACACCGCGATCAGCGGCAGGCTCGCGCACAGCGTGATCAGCCCGAGCAGCGGCGCCAGCAGGAACAGCACGACCAGCCCGATGATCAGCGTCACCGTGTTCACGATCAGGAAGATCCACGCGAACGCCATGAACCGGCGCAGCGTCGACAGGTCCGAGACGGCCCGCGACAGCAGCTGTCCGGACTGCCACTGGTCGTGGAACGAGATCGGCAGCCGCTGCAGGTGCCGGTACAGGTCGGCCCGCATCCGGGCCTCGATCTGCGTCGTCGGCCGGGCGACCAGCTTGCGGCGGGTGAAGAACGCGGCCGCCTCGACGATGCCGAGCAGCAGCACGATGCCGATCAGGACCGGCAGCGCGGACAGGTTGTGGGTGGCCACCGGCCCGTCCAGGATCCGCTGGGTGACCAGCGGGATGACGAGGCCGCAGGCCAGCGCGAGCAGGGTCGCCAGGGTGGCGCCGAGCAGCGGCCAGCGCACGGGTCTGACATACGGCGCGAGCCGGAACAGCACGGACAGCGTGGTTGGGCGTGCCGGCGTCGTATCCGGCACCGGACTTTCGTTGCTCATAGTCTCCCCCGGGAGCGCGCGGTCGTGGACTCACGTGTCGGGTGGCCACGGATCCACCGGACGCAGACGGGCACACGCGCGCACGACGAACCAGCCCAGGCACGTACGCACCTGGGCCGACTCGAACTGAGTGCGGCCGGCAGAGCCCTTGCGGTCGGGACGGAGTAAGCCCGTGACCCTGTGACAGTAAGCGGTGTTCGCTATCGGGTCATCTGGTTTTCACATCACCCGATCATGCGACCTCAAGTTCGCTGGAGGTCAAGCAGTGCGTCAGTCGAACGGGTAACCGGCGGCGATGACGGCCGCCGTGCCGAGTAGCAGCGCGATGCATGCGAGCCACCGCCACAGTTTCGACGGGCGTGGGCCCGTCGCGGTCAGCAGGCCCGCGAGCAGATAGCCGATGGTCGCCTGTAACAGCACCAGCGGCGAGCGCATCCGGTGCAGATCGACGCCGAGCGGTTCGCCGAGCACCGCGAGCGCCCACACCAGCGGCGGTCCGAGCAGTACGAGCGGCAGGCTGATCCGGACGTGCGCGATCCGGCTCGCCAGCCAGCCGAGCGGGAGGCTCACCAGGGTGGCGGTCGCGGCCAGCACGGCCGACCAGATCACGACGTCGACGAGTTGCCCGGTGGTGTCCCGGCCCGGATCGCAGCCCGGCGCGAAGTCGCCGACGCACCACGCCTTGTGCACAAGCCCCGGCACGCTGGGCGTCACCAGCAGGAACGCCACGCCCACGACAAGTCCGATCAGCGCCGCGACCGCGCAGCGGATCACCAGTCGCTCGTCGTCGTTACCGACCGGCGACCGCACCGTCTCAAGATCGAACTGTCCGGCCGGCATCATACTTACATGACGCGACCGGAGCCCGTCAGGTTCATGCGAACCGAGGCAACGATGGCATATTCCGATGGCAGGCTGCTGGCGCTGCGCGACGGGCTGGTGCACGTGCTTGCACCGGACGGGTGGTCACGCCTCGGTGCGGACGCGCCGCCGAACGCCGATCCCTTGTCCAGGGAGGACGCCGAGGACTGGTGTGAGCAGCAGGGCTGGGACCTCGAACTGCTGGACGCGGTGCCTCGGCACCGGTGACCCGCTCGCTCAGTTGCGCTGCGTGCGTACGCCGAGCAGTACGTCCTCCCAGGACGGCACGATCGGGTGATTCTTCTTGCCGCGCTTGGGCGGTTCCGGCTTGCGCGCGGCGGGCTGCTCGCGTTCGGGTTCCGGCACAAGAGCCTGCTCGGGCTCGGGTTCCTCGACCACCGGCTCGGGC
>DATBCR010000010.1:0-2354 GCA_036270375.1 Pseudonocardiaceae bacterium
CGACGGCGACCCGGATCCTCTTGTCTGGCACCCAGATCACTCCTGTTCCCCGGCCGATGTGGACACTGCCGGCAGATAGCGCCGGGGCACCCTGGCCCCGATTCCGGTCAGAATCTCGTGTGCGTTCGTGCCCGCCCAGTCGGCCCACTCCCGCGCGGTGGGCTCGCCGTCCGCGCCGGTGCCGAACAGCACCACATCGTCACCGATGCTGGCCGCCGCGTCGCCGACGTCCGCGACGAACTGATCCATCGCGACCCGGCCGGCGATGGGGTGACGAATGCCGTGCACGGCCACCCCGCCCCGATTGCCGAGCCGGCGCGGCACGCCGTCCGCGAAACCGAGCGGCACGAGGACAAGCGTGGTGTCCCGGTCGGTGACGTACTCGTGTTCGTAGGACACGCCGGTCCCGGCCGGTACCCGCTTGACCATGACCGCCCTGCTGCGCAGGGTCATCGCCGGGCGCAGGCCGTGGTCGCGGCCGCGGATCGGTTCCACGCCGTACAGGGCGATGCCGGCACGGGCAACGTCGAAGTGCGACCGGGGCACGGCCACGATGCCGGCGGAGTTGGCCACGTGGCACACCCACGGGTCAAGGCCGGCGGCGCGCGCCAAGTTGAGGCCCTCGCCGTAGAGCCGGAGCTGGCTGTCCACGCTCGGGTCGCCCGGCCGGTCCGCGCTGGCCAGGTGCGACCACACGCCGGCCACCTGAACCAGGCCGTCCTTTTCGTACCGCCGGGCCGCCGCGATCAGGCTCGACCACTCGCTCATCGGCGATCCGTTGCGGGACAGGCCGGTGTCCAGCTTCAGGTGCACGGCCGCCCGGCCACCGACCCGCCCCGCGCAGGCCGCGATGCCGTCGAGGTGCGGGACCGAGGACACGGACAGGTCGACGTCGGTGGCGACGGCAGGGCCGAAGTCCTCGTCCGGCAGGTGCAGCCAGCTCAGCAGCGGGGCAGTGATGCCGGCGGCACGCAGCTGGGCCGCCTCGACGAGGGACGTGACACCCAGCCAGCTCGCACCGTGCGCGAGGGCGGTCCTGGCCACCGGCAGCATGCCGTGCCCGAAACCGTCCGCCTTCACCACGGCCATCAGCTCGCCGCGCGTGTAACCGGCCAGGACCTCGGTGTTGTGCGCGATCGCCGCCAAGTCGACAACGGCCTCACCGAGGGACGTCACGGCCGTGTCCACCGCTTTGCTCACGTCACTCCCTCCGTCGTGCCCGTCAAGAATGCCCGAACGGCCGCGCGGTCCACTTTGCCGGGACCGCGTAACGGCAGCCGGTCGGTGAATCCGAACCGCTTCGGCACGGCGGTTCGCCCGATTTCGGCGCGTACGGCGTCGGCCAGTCGAGCCGGTTCAGGTGGATCGGTGGGATCGGTCGGGACGATGGCCGCGACGACGGCCTGGCCCCAGTGCTCGTCGGGCAGACCGACGACGCAGGCCTCGCGGACACCCGGCTGGGCGGCCAGAACCCGCTCGACCAGGGTCGGGGACACCTTCACGCCGCCGGTGTTGATCAGGTCGTCGGTTCGGCCGAGGACTTCCAGGCAGCCGTCGAGACTCAGCCGGCCGGCGTCGCCGGTCCGGAACCAGCCGTCGACGAAAGTCGCGGCGGTCAGGTCGGGGTCGCGGCGGTAGCCGTTCGCCAGCATCGGGCCGGACAGTTCGATCCGGCCGTCGGGTGCGCCGAGTCGGACGGCGGTGATGTCCAGGGGGCGGCCGTCGTAGACGCAACCGCTTGCGGTCTCGCTCATTCCGTACGCCGAGATCACATGCACGCCGGCTTCCGTTGCCCGGTCGGCAAGTTGGGCCGTCATCGCGGCCGCTCCGACGATAACGGCGTCGAATGCACGCAGGGCGGCCAGTCCACCTCTGCCTTCATCGAGCAGCTGGACCAGTTGGGTCGGCACGATCGCGGTGTAGTGGGGGCCGGGCGACGCGAGCACCGGGCCGGCCGCGTCCGCGAACGGATCGGACCGGAACGGCCCCGACAGGTCGACCACACCGGGTGTCGAACCGGCCAGCAGCGCGCGGACCAGCACCTGCACGCCGCCGATGTACTGCGCCGGAGTGGCAAGCAACCACCGGCCCGGCCCGCCGAGCCGGTCGTGGGTCGCCTGTGCCGACGCGGTCAGGGCACCCGCCGACAGCAGGACACCCTTTGCCGCACCGGTAGATCCGGATGTGGCGACAATCACGGCGGTGTCCGGTTCGACCGGCTCGTGCGGTGCCATCGCGGCCAGCAGTCCCGCCGACGACGGACCGGTCGCGTCCAGCGGCAGGACCGCCGGACCGCCCGCCAGCGCGTCGGCCAGTGCGGCGGTCAGCTCGGCCACCGCGGCCGGGCCGCCGTC
>DATBCR010000011.1:0-18779 GCA_036270375.1 Pseudonocardiaceae bacterium
GATGTGGATGGCCTCCGACTCCAGCACGGTCAGGTGATCGGTTGCCGTCGGTGTGGTCATGGTGTGTCCCGCCCGTCAGCCGTGCAGTCCGCACTCGGTCTTGGCCAGCCCGGCCCAGCGGCCGCTGCGCGGATCGGCGCCCGGCAGCGGCCGGGTCGTGCACGGCGCACACCCGATCGACGGATATCCGGCCGCCACCAACGGATTCACGAGCACCTGGTGCTCGGCGACGTACTGATCGAACCGCTCGTCCGACCACGCCACGATGGGATTGATCTTCACCAGCCCGTGCCGGTCGTCCCACGAGACGACCGGGGCGTCGGCGCGGCCGGGGCTGTCGACCCGCCGCACGCCGGTGACCCACGCGTCGTAGCCGGCCAGCGCCCTGCGCAGCGGGATCACCTTGCGCAGTTGGCAACAGCGGCTCGGGTCGGTCCGGTTCAGCGGCCCGAACCAGGCCTCCTGCTCGGCCGGCGTCTGGTCGGCGGCGGCGTCGACGATCTGGACGTCCGGATAGACCGAGGCGACGGCGTCGCGGGTGCCGATGGTTTCGGCGAAGTGATAACCGGTGTCCAGAAACAGAACCGATACATTCGGTTTGACAGCCGCTGCCAGATCGATGAGAACGGCGTCCTGCATGTTCGAGGCCACCACCCACCGATCCCGGAAAGTCGCGGCGGTCCAGGCCAGCACGTCGGCCGCATCGCTGTCCAGCACCGGAGCCCGCTCGGCGATGGACTTCAGCACGCAGGTCGGGGTCCGCACGGGACCACCTCCGATAATCGTTAGGGACCTTTCCTAACAAACCCAGAACTGTTGGTACTCGCCCCCGACACCGGTGTCAAGGTCGGTGAGCCGGACGGTCGTCGACGACGCGTGTCGTGTCCTCGCCGGACTCGGTCGCGCGTGAAACCCTTGCGTACCCGGCAATAGCGGGTTCCGGCAACAGGACTAACGGCGTACGTACAGGTGCTGCGCCGGACGCCGTTGCCTGCCCTGTAGACGATCGAGATGTGTCAAACGTTGACCTTGTCGGTGTCCGATGCGATTGACATGTCCGGCTCGGAGCACTAGCTTCGCCAAACGTAAAGAAGGTTTCCTAATAAACCCACGGTCCAGGAGCACTCGACGGGGGTGCCCCTTCGGTGATCGACGACAAGGGAACCGACCATGCATGTCTTTGTTCTCGGCGGCGACGGATTCTGCGGCTGGCCGACCGCACTGCACCTGTCCGACCGCGGTCACGACGTGACGATTGTCGACAATCTGAGCCGTCGCGCGATCGACCTCGAACTGGAAGTCGAGTCTCTCACGCCAATTCGGCCGATCGGCGAACGCCTTCGCGCGTGGTGGTCGGTGTCCGGCCGGGACATCGGCTTCGTCAACCTGGATCTGGCCACCGAACACGACCGTCTCGTCTCGCTGCTGGCCGATGTGCGGCCGGACGCGATCGTCCACTTCGCCGAGCAGCGGGCCGCGCCGTACTCGATGCGGTCCCCGCGCGCCAAGCGCTACACGGTCGACAACAACGTGCGTGCCACCCACAACCTGTTGACGGCACTCGTCTCCACCGGCATCGACGCGGCACTCGTGCACCTCGGCACGATGGGCGTCTACGGCTACGGCTGGTCCGGCTCGGCGCCGATCCCGGAGGGCTACCTGACCGTCAAGGTGCCCACCCCGGACGGCGACATCCAGCGCGAGATCCTGCACCCGGCCAATCCCGGCTCGGTCTACCACCTCACGAAAACGCTCGACCAACTCATGTTCAGCTTCTACGCGCGCAACGACGGGCTCCGGATCACCGATCTGCACCAGGGCATCGTGTGGGGCACCCAGACCGCGCAGACGATCCGGGACGAGCGGCTGGTCAACCGGTTCGACTACGACGGCGACTACGGCACCGTGCTCAACCGGTTCCTGATGCAGGCCGCCGTCGGCCACCCGCTGACCGTGCACGGCAGCGGCGGCCAGACCCGTGCGTTCATCCACATCCGGGACACCGTGCGGTGTGTCGAGATCGCCCTGCAGAACCCACCGGTCGGCGCGAAACCGTTGGTGTTCAACCAGATCACCGAGACGCACCGGGTGGCCGACCTGGCCAAGATGGTCGGCGAGCTGACCGGCACCGAGGTCGCGCACCTGCCCAACCCGAGGCAGGAGGCGGACTCGAACGACCTGATCGTGTGCAACGAACGGTTCCTCGCGCTCGGCCTGCAGCCGACGACGCTGTCCGAGGGCCTGCTCGAGGAGTGCACCGACATCGCGACGAAGTACCGGCACCGCGCCGACCCGACCAAGATCGTGGCACGTTCGGTGTGGCGCGCCGGCATGAAGACGGCGCCGGACTTGGTCACCGAACTGCCGGCGTGAGCGAGCCTGCGAGCGAACCATGTCACAGGCGCGTCACTAGCGTTAAGGGACAGGACGATGGCTACCAAGGACCGTGTCCGCGGGATGAACGCGGCCTTCACCACCGGCCTTGCCGGTGTCGGCGAGATGACACCGGCCAGGACTCCGTTGCGACCGTTGAAGTTGCTCGTCGCGCTGCTCGTCGCGGCGGCCGCCGTCGGCCTCGGCGTGTTCACCTACCGGAGCGTCGCCGCGGGGTCGGCCAGCTTCGGCGGTCAGGTGACGCCCGCGCACGCGTACTACCTCAACTTCGTCAACGGCGGCACGCTCCGCACGATGACGGTCCGGCCGGGACAACAGGTCTCGGCCGGACAGGTGCTGGCAACCGAGGACAGCACGATCGACCAGGCGAACCTCACCGCGGCGCAGGCCCAGGTGGACGCCGACACGGCGGAACTGGCCGCGGACCAGAACCCACAGGTCGGCGCACAGCAGCAGAGCCAGAACCAGGTGGAGCTGACCAAGGCACAACAGGCGGTGGATACCGCGCAGACGTCACTGACCCTGGCCCAGAACACCGCCCAGAACACCATCAGTGCCCAGGGTTCCGTGGTCACCGGCCGGCAGAACGTACTGGACACCGACACCACCCACTTCAACGAACTGTGCCCGAGCGGCGGCGCACCGGCGGCGGGGACGTCGACACCCGCACCACCACCGGGTGACAGCCCGGCCGCGTGCGCCGCCCTCTCGGCGCAGATCGTCAAGGACAACGCCGACCTGGCCAACGCGCAGGCGCAGTTGGCCGCTGTGCAGTCATCGGCGAAGGCACAGCAGGACAAGGACGCCGGCCAGCTCTCGTCCGCACAGGCGACCCTGGCCGCGGTACAGGGCCGGGCCAACGTGACCACGGTGCCGGTGACCCCGGCCGCCATGGCACAGGTCCGGTCCGCCCTCGCGCAGGCACAGGCGACGGTCGCGATGGACGAGCAGCGGCTGCGGCAGGACACGATCACCGCACCGAGCGCCGGCACCGTCGCGGACACCGCCGGCGCGGCGGGCGACGTGGTCGGCGCGAGCGGGGTGCACGGCTACGGCGGTCCGGCCGCCGAGGCCGGAACCCTGAGTTCCCAACAGTCCTCCGGCTTCCAGCTGTTCGTGCAGCCGGCCGCGCCCGGTGGCGGCGGTTCGACGCAGAGCACGTCGTTCGCGCCGGTGATCACGCTGTACTCGGGTCCGATGACCGTCACCGCGCAATTGCCCGAGGCGAACATGGGCGGCACGCACATCGGCCAGCGCGCGAATCTGGCGATCACCGCGATCGGCCAGACCGTGCACGGCAGCGTCAGCCGGATCCTGCTCGACCCGGCCCGCGTCCCCGGCGCCACCTTCTACGACGTGGTGATCGCGATGGACACCCAGCCCGGACCGATGCTGGCCGGCATGACGGTGAACGTCACCCTGAGCTGACCAACGAAGGTGAAAGCACGCCGATGTACGACACCCGTGGGCTCGTACTGCTTGTCCTGGACGCGATCGTCCTCGGCTACCTGGTCATCGCGCCGCTGTCCCGGCGCTACGACGACTCCGACCGAGGCGCCGGCAGCATCGTCAAGCTGCCACCGTTCCGCCGGCCGTCCTGGCCCCGGGTGATCTGCTTCTTTCTCTTGATCAGCATCGTGAACACGTACATCGCGCTGCTCAAGGGCGCACCGCTGATCAAGGCGTACCGGGAACTCGTCGCGAACGTGCTGCGAACGCTGATCAGCGATCCCACCGAGGCGGCCTACTACTCGTCCAAACTGGTGCCACTCGTGCCGGCGACGATGCTCAGTTTCATGGCGATCATGGCGATCATGCTGCCGGCGACCATCGGCCGGCGGCTGATGATCCTGGCGCACGGCGTGCTCTTCCTTGCCGTGTCGGTGATCTCGACGTGTTTCCTGGCCGTCGTCGCGATCGCGGCGCACGCGTCGTTCGGCCCGCTGCCGCTGATCGACCTGCTGTTGCAGGAATCGTTGGCGTACTTCGTGATCTACCGTTTCGCCTTCACCAGCTTCCAGTACCCGAGGGTGACGCAGGTGCCGTCACTCGGCCGTGGGCGCTGGCAGGCACACGTGATCATGGTGCTGGCCCTGATCGGCTCGGTCTGCGTCACCGGCACCATCGCCGTGTGGTTGATTCCGTTGGCGGGCGGGCAGTTGCTGATCGCGTTCCTGATCCTGCGCGGGCTGCGGGCCGGCATCCTCGACTGGGTCTACGTGCTGCTCGGCATCGTCCGGCTGGCCGGCGGCCGGCTGCCTAGGCCGGGCCGGCCGCGTCCGCCGCTCGAAGTGATCATCCCGGCGTTCAACGAGTCCGTGGTGATCGAACGGACGCTGCGCTCCATCGACCGGGCGGCCGGGCGGTACGACGGGTTCGTGCGGGTGATCCTGTGCGACGACGGGTCCACCGACGACACCCGGGCGCTTGCCGAACAGGCCATGGCCGAATTCCGTTACGCCGTCGGGGAAGTCATCCAGGGCCCGCACGCGGGCAAGGCGGTGGCGTTGAACCTGGCGCTCGCCCGGTGCGTCACCGACTACGTCTACCGGATCGACGCGGACTGCGCACTGGACCAGAACGCGTTCGCGTACTCCATCGCGCAGTTCCTGAAATACCCCGACGTCGGCCTCGTTGGGGCGTTCGTGCTGCCGAAGGAGCCCTACACCACGTGGATCGACCGGATGCGGGCGCTGGAGATGATCTTCAGCTTCGGTTTCGCCAGGGTCATGCTGGCCGAGGTGGACGCCGTGCCGTGCATTCCCGGCACGTTCTGCGCGTTCCGCAGGCTGCCCGCGCTCGCGATCGGCGGCTTCATCGACGGCACGCTCGGCGAGGACGTCTTCTTCACGTGTGAGATGGCACGCCTCGGCTACCGGGCCGCCGTCGACCCGAGGGTGATCTCGTACGAGGACGTGCCGACGACGCTGAAACAGTTGCGGGTACAGCGGTTCCGGTGGTCCAAGGGCGGCATCATGAGCTTCGCCGCGTTCACGCCGTTCGGCGAGTGCGGCGCGCCGAGCCCCCGGAACTGGTTCAAGATGCCGATGGGCGCCGGCAAGGGCCTGCTCAAGCCGTTCGGCACGTCGATGATGCTGCTGACGCTGGAGTACTCGATCCTCGCGCCCGCAGTACAGCACAACCTGGTGCGGTTCCTGCTGTTGCTGGTGGCGACGCAGATCCCGGCGATCATCCCTCGACTGATCGTGATGGCCTACTACCGCCGACTTTCGTTGCTGCCGTGGATGTTCACCTGGTTCCCGTTCTCGCTTCTCAAGCGGTTCTTCATGATCGAGGCGATCCTGTCGTTCGGGGTGCGACCGGTGAAACCGCCGCTGGCACTGCGATCCCGCTACCCGACCTGGGGTTCGTTCCTGCGGCCGTCGCGAGCCGGCCAACCGGAGAGGTCGCTGGGATGAGGCGTGCCGTCGCACTCGTGATCGCGGCGGTCGCACTGGCCGGCTGCACCAGTACCCCGACCGCCCCGCCGACCGCCGGCACCGCGAGCTGGATCCTCACCAAGGCCGCGCTGGACGCGGTCACCGCGAACCCGCAGGCCCGCGCGCGACTTGCCGGTACCCGGATTTTCGAGATCCTGAAGGGAAACGAGAAGCCGTCCACCACCGTGCCGGTTGTGCCGACGCTGTCGTTCAAGAGCGTCGCAACCCTCCAGCAGACCCTCGACGCGCGCACTCCACAGCGGCGCGGCGTGCGCGCGATCATCTACGACGCCGAGCACTGGGCGCAGACCCCGGCCGACGAACAGCGCGACCCGGCCGGCGCCTACCAGCGGGCGGCGACCATCGCGCACGCACACGGGCTGATCTTCATCGCGACCCCGGCGATGGACCTGGTGAACACGACCGGCCGGGTGTCCGACCCGGCATCGGTGTTCCTGTCGCGCGGCATCGACGGCGACGCCGCGAAGTACGCCGACGTGGTGGACATCCAGGCGCAGAGCCTTGAGCGGGATACCGCCGCGTACCAGGACTTCGTAGTGCGGGCGACGGCCCAGATCCGGTCCGCCAACCAGGGTGTGACGGTGATCGCCGGCCTGTCCACGAATCCGCACGGCTGGGTGATCACGCCGGACATGCTGGTGTCCGACATGACCGCGGTGGCCGGCAGTGTTTCCGGGTTCTGGCTCAACATCCCGGACCAGGGACCGGACTGCGCCGACTGTGCGACGCCCCGACCGGATGTCGCGGTCGGGGCGCTGACGGACGGCCGCCTTGGCACCTTGTTCGGTGGGTGAGCAAGGGCATGCGACAGTCAGAAGCCGAGGCTCTTGAGCGCGCAGATCATCGGCCGGACCTGATCGGTGAACTCGCCGACGTTCAGCCAGAAACCGGCGGTCACGGCGGGCGCGCTGTTCGCGGCAGCGGTGAGCTGGGCGCAGGTCGCGCCGTCCGACGGTGGGATGCTGCGGCCGAGACCGGCGAGGAACGTGATGCCGTTGGCGTTGGCCTTCGCGACCTCCTGCGACACCCGCAGGGTGACCGAGTGGAACGTCTGCGGATCGAGTTCCAGTTGCTGCGACTGGTATTCGAACAGATCGCCGGGCTGCAGGAACTGCGCTGCGGACGCCAGGTCGTGCCGGATGAACGCGTTGAAGTCGTTGCCGTTGTCGTGCGAGTCGATCGGGTACTGCGGCGCACTGTTCGGATACGCCGGATTGGGATCCCGGTTGCACAGGTCGTTGCCCGGCGTCAGCAACACCCGCAGGCCGTGCTGGTGCGCCGTCTGGCAGAACAGCTGTGCGTAGCTCGTCTGCGTCGTCGTGTTGAACAGCCAGGCGCCCTGTTCGATCTCCGGCGTGAAATCCCAGTGTTCAGAGTCGTACTGGACGGCCTGCACCCAACTGGGCAGCCCGGCTTTGATCGCGTCCACCAGTCCGGTCGAACCGTTCTGGTAGGCCTCGAATTTCAACACCGCGACACCGGTGTAACCGGCCGGGACCGGGGTGTTGTGGAAGTTGCCGCCGGCATAGCGGACCGAGAAAAAGGTATTCCCGTGGTTGAAGGCTGCCTGGCAGACTTTCGGGCTGCCGGCCAGCGTGGTGTTGTTGAGATTGGCGAACGCATCGCTTGCCAGCAGCCAGGTTCGCGTCGCCTGCGGGGTCACCGCGGCCGACGACGACTGGGGGAACGTCATGCCGGCCAGGGCTGCCGCGGTGACCGCACTACTGCCCTGTAAGAACCCGCGACGGGTTACGGACATGGGTCATGTCCCTTCTCGAGAGGAGGCCCCGGATATAAGGAAATGTTCCTTACATATGTTAGACGATAGCAGCCGGCCGCACAACAAGAACTGATTATCCGACTATCCGGTAATCAGTTTTAAATGCGCGCCATTGATTGTCGGCAAGTAGGCGCCGCTGAGCCGGCCGATCTTCAGTTCGATGTGCAGGGACAGCCGTTCCGTGCCGTCCTTCAGGTTCGTGCCGGCGAGCTGTTCGACCCGCTGCAGCCGGTAGTACAGCGATCCCCGGTGCAGGTTGAGCCGTTCCGCCGCGAGCTGCGCGTTACCGGCGAAGTCCAGGTAGGTCTCCAGGGTTTCCAGCAGTGGCACCATGTCCGGATCGCCGATCAGCGCACGCAGCCCGGCGTGCACCACTCTCGGCGGCGTCGAGGAGTCCACAAGTTCCGCCACCAACTGGTACACGCCGAGACGTGACCAGTGCACGATGCCGTGGCCGCCGCGCAACACGATCCGGGTCCGCGCGGCCAGCCGGGCCTCCCGGTACGAGCCGGCCGCGTCCTGCGGGCTCGGCCGGGCGTCGCCGACCCCCACGATCATGCCGACCGACGGCGACACGTGCGCCGTCGCCGAGCGGGCCGCCGCGCCGATCGCGGAGATCCGGGCGTCCAGCGTCCGCCGGTCACCCTCGGACACCGGGAGCAGCAGCACGCCGTGCCCGGACTGGTGCAGCGCCAACGCCTTGTTCGCCGGCACCGCCTTGCCGACCGCCCGCAGCGTGTGCGAGACCACCCGGTCCGGATCGGCACCGGTGGCCAGGTCGACCGGCACCAGCACGACGGCCGCGACCTGGTCACCCGGCCGCAGCGCGCCCTCGTCCTGCAACTGCCGGGCGGCCTCCGTCCGGCCCCGCAACAGTTCCCGCAGCGCCCCGGTCACCCGACCCGACGACGGATCGCCGTTCTCCCGGCACAGTTCCGCGGCCAGTTCCTCGGCGGCCCATCGGACCCGGGCGATGTCGTCGACGCTCATCGGCTCGTCCGGCTCGACGAACCACAGGCGGCCAACGGGTTCGCCGTCCCGGCAGAGCGGAACGCACACCCTCGGCAGCATGCCGAGCTCGGCGTTGCCGGGCACCCTCGTCGGCCCCCGCAGCTCACCGAGCCCGAGCGTGCGCAGCCAGTCGACCGCCTCGGGCACCGTGTGGCGCAACAGGATCGTCCGGCTGCGGACCTCGTCCACCGGCCCGGTGTGCACGCTGTGCGCGACCAGTCGCTCGGCATGGTCCAGCACGACGGCCGGCCGCCCCACCTCGTCCGCGACCCGGTCGACAATCCGCTGCACCGTGGCTGCCAAGCGACCGCCTTTCCGTTCCACGCCCATCAATCTGGACGCTAGGTATCGGCGATCCATCACACAAGGGCACTCCGTATGGTTCACCGCAGGTAGGCGGCCGACGACGCCGGTAGGCCGCCGCGCGAACGCGACGGCCTACCGGATTCGAGGATCGGTTCAGCTCGTGACGGTGAGCGTCCTGTCCTGGTCGATCAACATGCTGGTGATGTGCACGGTGTGCCGGCCGGCCGCGATGCCCGCCGTTGTCGGCACGAACGCGAAATTGATGTTGCCGGACGTGTCCGCGATGACCGTCACCAGCTTCGTCCCGTCGACGGCGATCGTCACCGGGTGGTCCGGCAGGAACCCGCTGGACATGACGTCGACCGGCGACGCCGCGGCCACCGTCGACGACGGGGTCAGGGACATGGTGTGCCGCAGGGCTTCCAGCGCCTCCGCCGCCTGCCGCGGCATCGGGTTCTCGTGGGACATCCTGGCCAGCGCTGGCGCGAACAGCGACGCGTCCACGGTGCCCCAGCCGGACGCCACGTCGTACCCGGGCACGGCGGTGAAGCCGGGGATCGTGCCGATGTGGTCGTCGCCGCTGGTCACGTCGACGATGCCGTTGCGCTGCGGATCATGGGACAGCCGGTCGTACAACAGTTCGTTGGGGGTGCCGATGTTGTGGCCGGCGATCTGCGTCGCCAGCGCGAGCACGCCCGCGAACAGCGGCGCCGACTCGGATGTGCCGTCCCGGCTGTTCATGGTGATGTCCGGTACCGCCCGCATACTGCTGCCGGTGATCGACCGGACGTGGTTCTGGTAGTCCGGCCGTGCGTAGATCTCGGACAGGCCGGCGCCCTCGATCGGGTCGAGCGGGAAGACGTCCTCGTTGTTCGGGCCGGTGCACGGCGGGCACGGCGCGGTGTGCGTCGGCCGGCTGCCACCGACCGCGGTGACGAACGGCGAGTCGTCCCACGTCGCCGACGCCGGTCCGGCGGACAGCGAACCGCACTGCTTGGTCGCGGTGGTCAGGTTCTGCGACGAGCCGCAGTCACCCGTGGCCACGGTGACCGGGATGCCGGCGGCGGCCGCGGCCAGCTCACCCGGGTCGTTCGCGCGGATCTCGGGTGCGCCGTGCAGGTAGTCGGTCTCGCTGCTGCCATCGCTGATGGACGCCACGTTGGCCAGCTTGTTGGCCGCGATGAACTCCAGCCCCTTCATGATCTCCGGCATCGCGACCTCGCTGGACGGGTCGCCGACCACCTCGCTGTCCGACGGCGTCGCGGAGATGACGATCTTCGCGTACGGCGCCATCAGGTGCACGGCCTCCACGTCCAGCGCGAGTTCGCCGCCCCACGCGTCACACGAGCCGAACGAGCCGAGCGCCACCATGCCGGGCGGGCACACCGCGGGCAGCGGGCCCGTCGGGAAGATCGTCTCAACGGTGGTGTCCGGCAGGCCGATCGCCGCGTCCAGCGTGTTGAGGCGCGCCTGCATGCTCGGCAGGTCCCAGCCCTCCATCACCGCGACCGTGGTGCCGAAGCCGTCGATGCCCTGCGTCCAGAGCTGATTCACCTTGTAGGAGAAGATATCCCGGAGATCCACCGCGCCGAACCGGTTCTTCCCGGCCGCGAGGCTGGCCTGGATGTTGGCCAACGCCGCCTTGAGCACCGCGATCCGGCCGTCCCGGCCCGGGTCGGACGCCGGTGCCGAGGACTGGTTGGCCGCAGCCGCAGCGGTGGCGGCGTCGGGGGTGGCGTGGGCGTTGGCGCCGATCAGGCTGCCGTACAACAACGTGACCGCCATGGCCGTAACCGTGACTCTTCGTAACCTACGCATATCCGTAACCCTTCATGTCCGAAGGCGGTCTTTGCGGGTGCTGATGGCGACGCTAGTTCGCTGGTCCGGCGCAGTCATTGGACATTTGTCGCACTCGTCCCTGTCGATCGTCGACAATACGCCGCCGTCACGGCCGGGCGGTACGGTCATCATCTGCGGCCGGACTACGAGTTGTAGACGAAGGATCGCTATGGGGGTGGAGTTCCGCCTGCTCGGCGGCGTCACGGCGCTCGTCGACGGCCGGCTCGTCGACGTCGGTCCGGCACGCCAGCGATGCGTGCTCGCCATGCTGCTGCTGGACGCCAACCACCACGTGTCGACCGACCAGCTCGTCGACCGGGTGTGGGGCGACCGGGGCCTGCCGGACAATCCACGCAATGCGGTCCAGACTTACGTTTCGCTGCTGCGGCGGGCGCTGGCCACCGTCGAGGGCGTGCGGATCGAGCACCGGACGTCCGGCTACGTGCTCACCGTCGCGCCGGAAGCCGTTGACCTGCACCGTTTTCGCGCGCTGGTGCAGCGGGCGCACGGCGCGCGGGACGACGTGTTGGCCGGCACCCTGCTCGCCGAAGCGCAGCAACTGTGGCGCGGCGAGGCCTTCGGCACCCTGGACAACCCCTATCTCGGCACCGTTCGTGTTGCGCTGCAAGGGGAACGGCAGGAGGCGCAGCTCGACCTTGTGGACAACCAGCTCCGTCGGGGCCAGCACGCGGCGCTGCTCACCACGCTGGCCCGCCAGGTCGCCGAACGCCCGCTTGACGAACGCCTCGCCGGTCAGTACGTGCTCGCGCTGTACCGCTGCGGGCGGCAGGCCGACGCGCTGCGGCACTACCAGAGCATCCGGGCGCATCTCGCGGACGAACTCGGCCTCGATCCGAGCGCCCCGCTCCAGTTGCTGCACCAGCAGATCCTGACGGCGGATCCCATGCTCGCCGTCGCGAAGGACGGCGTGCGGCCGGCCAACAACACGCCGTCGGTGACACCGCGCCAGCTCCCGATGGACGTAGCCGGCTTCGCCGGCCGGGCACCGCATCTCGCCGACCTGGACCGATTACTGCCCGACGAGACCCCGGTCGTGTGTGTCGTGTCGGGGCCTGGGGGTGTCGGCAAGACGGCGCTGGTGGTGCACTGGGGACATCGCGTCACCGGGCGGTATCCGGACGGCCAGCTGTACGTCAACCTGCGCGGCTTCGGCCCGGACGGCCACGTGTCCTCGGTCGACGCGATCCGTGGTTTCCTTGCCGCCCTTGGGGTTTCGGCCCGTCGGCAGCCGGACGGCCTTGACGCGCTCGCTGCCCTGTTCCGCAGTCTCGTCGCGGACCGGCGGATGCTGCTCGTGCTGGACAACGCCCGCGACGCCGAGCACGTCCGGCCGCTGCTGCCCGGCGTGTCGACGTGTCTTGTCGTTGTGACCAGCCGCAACCAGCTCACAGGTCTCGTCACGGCTGAGGGCGCGCACCCGGTGACGCTCGACCCGCTGCCGGCCGACGACGCGCTCGCGCTGCTGTCCCGCCGGCTCGGCCCGGACCGGGTGGCCCGAGAACCGTTGGCGGTACAGGAGATCATCACGTACTGCGCCCGGCTGCCGCTGGCGCTCGCGGTCGTCGCGGCCCGCGCGGCGATCCACCCGAGGTTTCCGCTGACCGCCCTGGCCACCGAGCTGCGGGACCGCCGCGACCGCCTCGACGCGCTGGCGGGCGACGACCTGAACACCGACGTCCGCGCCGTGCTCTCCTGGTCCTACCACGCACTCGGCGCCGGTCCGGCCCGGCTGTTCCGGCTGCTCGGCCGCCATCCCGGCCAGGACATCTCGGTGCCGGCGGCGGCCAGTCTCGCCGGTGTGCCCGTCGCCGAAATACGCGCCGACCTGTCCGAGCTGGTCCGCGTGCACATGGCCGACGAGAGCACGCCCGGCCGTTACACCTGTCACGACCTGCTGCGCATCTACGCCGCGGAACGGGCCATGGCAACGGATTCCGACGACGAGCGCGCCTCCGCCGACCGTCGGCTGCTCGACCACTACCTGCACGCCGCTTACGCGGCCGCGATCGTGCTCGACCCGCACCGTGGCACGCTGCAACTGCCCCCACCACAGCCCGGCGTCATCGTGGACGAGCCGGCCGGCCACGAACAGGCCATGGCGTGGCTCGGCGCCGAGCACCACGTCCTGATGGCGGCCATGCGCCACGCGACGGACATCGGCCTCGACGCACACGCCCACCAACTCGCCTGGGCCGTCGCCGACTTCCTCAACCGACGCGGCTACCTGCACGATCTGGTTGCCGCGCAACGGATCGCACTCACCGCGGCGACTCGCCTCGCCGACCCAGCCGAGCAGGCGAGGGCACACCGCAACCTGGCCCGTGCGGAGGGCATGCTCGGTCACACCGGGGACAACAGGGAGCAGCTGCGGCTCGCGCTCGAGTTGTACCGGTCGATCGGCGACCAGGTGGGTGAGGGCCACGTCTACCGGAGCCTGTCGTCCACCTGGGACGCGGAGGACCAGCCGGCCGAGGCCATCGAGGCGTCACGGCGTGCCTACGACCTGTTCCGCGCATGCGGCCAGCGCGGGCCCGAGGCCGAGGTGCTCAACGCGATCGGCTGGTTCCACACCCGGCTCGGCGAGCACGAGCAGGCCATCGTCGTGTGTGAGCAGGCGATCGCCCTGTTACAGGACATCGTCGACCGGTACGGCGAGGCGGGCGCGTGGGACACGATCGGCTACGCGCACCACAATCTCGGCCGCCACGACCAGGCCGTCACCAGCTACCACCAGTCCCTGGCGATGTGCCGGGAACTCGGCGACCGGGGCAACGAGGCGTTCATCCTGACCCATCTCGGCGACACCCACCACGCGGCCGGCACCGGCGAGGACGCCAGACGTTTCTGGCAACAGGCCCTCGCCATTCTCACCGACCTCGACCATCCCGACGCCGACGAACTGCGCGACAAGCTCGCTATGTCTGACCACTCCTAGCGATATTGATCTTGGAATAGGCTGATCATCGGGGTTGTTGATCAGGCCGTGAGGAAGGCTCAGCGGCCGCCGTGGATCGTGGCTGACGAGTTGTGGCGTGGATCGATATGACCCATTTCTGGCTATTTGCGGATTCTGCGGTTTTTTGCAGCAAGGTGAATGGCGTCTGCGCACGTGACGACAGCGACGAGGACTGACTGGTGCCTCAGGGGGCGATCACCGAGGTTCGGTCGCCGTGCCGGACCACCTTGGCGTCCAGGGTACGGCGAAACAGGTTGTGGTTCACACGATCACGACGCCTGGCCATAGCCCAACACATCATTCCGCCAGCCGCCAGGCACAGCATCCAGAGCCCCACGTACAGCGGCAGGGCAGCGCCAAACGTCACCATGGCCATCCAACCCAGTATCGGATAGGTCACGAAAAAAAGTAGAGCGATGACGACATCGGTGATATTTTTATCGTCAAAGAAAGCCAGGACGACAGAAAGGATAAGGATTCCGGTACCAATCAAGACCGCGATGCTCAGCCAATGCCAGCCGAGTGGCCAGGCGCCAGCGACTGACATTACTGCACGGGTGATACCTGTTATCCAAATACCACCCGCGGCCGCGACCACTGCTGATGCGAATACCCACAATAACCATTTGGTACTACGTTGTGGTGCACGGACGGTCAACCAGTCGGTGTAGTGAATACGACCACTGGCCGAGCTCCGATGTTCGGTGGCCAGCGTCCCGTAAAGTATTGCCTGCCGTGGCCAGCTCAACAGGCCGACCAGGCGTTGCTGCAACGCTGATAGCTTGCACTCCGCAATGATCAGTTGCCGCAATTCTTCTCCCTCCTGGTCCGGACCGTTTCGGGTCGCCTGCTCCGTGAAGGCCCGCCTGAGCAGTTGCCTACCGACTCGCGGCCACAGCAGCGACCCCCTGATCCGGTCCATCGCTGCGGCATCCAACGGATCGACCAAATACACCGAAGTCACGGCAAGGGGCACGGCCAATCGCGGGTCGATGGTAACGATATCGGACGGCACGTCGTCCGGTGCTGAATATTGCAACAAGAGCCCGACCCGTCCGGCGATACACAGCAACGGATCATTGTTACCCGTGGCGAACGGCTGCCACATCCAGCTCGCGGTGGCACCGACCTGTTGCGGGGATGTGCGGCGCAGTTCTGCCTCCACGTTCGGGTGACGAATCAGGTCGGCCAGGCGCCATGCTGCGCGGGTCGCGTTCGGTTGATCGGTCCACAACAGATCGGCCAGCGCGACTGCGGCGGCCGGCGTGCCGACGACGGCCAGATCGTCGACCGCCCACAGGTATCCTTCGTTCGCTCGGGCCACGAGCACCGGCAGCGCCAGTTCGCCCATGCCACGCAACGCGGCCCGGCCTTCCTCGTCCGCCTCGGCACGCGGCGCCAGTACCTGGGCGGCCTCCGAACGACCGGACGCCGAGAGGGCGTGCATCGCGTCGACCTTCGCCGGACCATTCGACTGTGCGAGCTCGGCCAGTTGGCGCAACACCTCCTGGCCCCGTGGCCGACTGTCCGCGGCAACGGCGCCGAAGGCGGTGATCACCGCGATCCGATCCGGGTCACCACTGCCCAACCGCGCCAGGAAGTAGCTGATGACTGAGCTCGCGAACCCGGTGTCGACCCGCTTGGCCTCGGCCAGGCATTCGAGGGCCAGGATCTTGTGGTGCTGTTCGGGCGAGGAGAAGATCTCCGCGATGACCTTCGTGCAGTCTCGCGTGGTCGCGCCACACCACAGCTTCACCGTTTCGCGCCAGGCCAGCGGATCGGCGTGATAGTGCTGTAGCAGTTCGTCCGGATTATCGGACAGCTCGATCGCCGTCAAGTACTCCTGCAACGTCAGGTGTCGGAACACGTACTGGGTCCGGCTGTTGTCGACGGTGACCAGGAGCTGACTGCGATCGATGATCTCGTCGAGCAGCGGTTTGACATGCTTCAGATCCAGGTTGAGATCGGGCAGCAGGTTCTTCGTGGTCGTTTCGAGGCTGGTGCGCGATATCGTCAGCCGATCGACCGCGGTGCTGGTGGACTCCATGGAGGTCAGCGCGATCCCTTGCAGGATCGCCAGCTTGTCCCCCACCTCGTAGACGGTGATGCCACCCCGGCCCAGGTGGGCGTCGCGGCTCAACAGGTGACTGATGGCCTCCTGGTAGAAGACGGGTCGTGAGGTGGGCAGCGCCCGGCCGGTCTTGACCAGCACCTCGGTGTGCAGGTAGGCGATCATCGTCAACAGCAGAGGGCTGCGGGCCAGCCGCATGAGCGCCGGGTTGTTGCGCAGGCTGGCGAACAGTTGGGCCCGCGCCGCTGTGTCCGAAAGCCCACGCCAGTTGCTCAGCAGCCGAGTCACGCCAGCGTCGTCGAACTCGGCCACCCGGACCACGTGGGAGAACCGCGGCCCGAGCGGCTGCCCTTGGTACACCACATCGCGGCAGGTGACGATGAGCTGGCACTCGCCGTATTCCTGGGCCAGGTCCCGCAGTTCCTTGAACACCCGTTGCTGATCGGAACGTCCGACCTCATCCAGACCGTCGAACAACAACGACAGGGCACCGTTGCGCATACCCTGGCAGACCAGCTCCCGAATGAGGTCGAGCCGGTTCGTCCTGTTCATGGCGACCCGCGATCGGGCCAGTTCGGAAACGATCAGGTCGATCAGCGTGTCCGTCGAGCCGTTGCACCGGTGCAGTTCGATCAGCACCGGCACCCGCTCCGGCCGGCCGGCCTGCGCCCGCCGGGCCCACATCAGCATGGAGTTCTTCAGGAGCAACGACTTGCCCGCTCCGGCCGGGCCGAGCACCACCGAGCAGGGGAACTCCCGGATGTTGTCGTAGACGTCCTGGCGTTCGCCGTCCCGCTCGTACTGGAGCGGCACATAAACCTCATTGATGTCGATGACACCATCGGTGACGAAACCCATCGCGTGCTGACCGAAGTTCCGCACGACCGCTGCCGCGTAGTGCCGGACGAGCCGCCGGTGGAACTTGGCGCGACGGGAGAACAACCGTTGCGACCGGTCGAACGCACTGGCACCGGACTTCTTGAAATACTCGCCGAAGAACTGCTGGGCGATCCAGGCAAGGATCACCACGACAGCACCGACGACTCCGTACGGCAGCAGATGCTCCAGAGCCTTGCTCACAAGTGCATCATCGACCCGTACTCAGATCCTGTTAACACCACCACTGACGTCATTCAGGTGACAGAAAGTGGACAGCGAACATACTAGCGAGTCAGGAGTTCATAGTCACTGGAGGGCGACGAGGACCGGTATCAGGCCGCGACCGGTGTCGAGCGGCGCCATTGCCTTTCCGAGGATCGCGCCGAACGCCCGGTCCCGGTTGGTTGCCTTCATCGCGTGCCCTGGCGTTTCGGCGGTGGTCAGGAGATCACCGACGGCGATCGATTCCGGGCCGGCATCGACCTTGCACGCCACGCGACCGATCAGTGCGACCGGCACATGGTGGGCGTCGCGATTCTGTTGATGGTTGAGGCGAAGCGCAGGCCGGAGGTTGCCGGCTCCGGAAACGACGCCGGCGACCCGGCAGTCGTACGGTTGATGGCTTTCCCGGAGGGTCGTGTCGTCGCCGAGGACGACGACGGTGCCCGGCCCGATCTCGGTCGAGTCCGCCGCGAAGTCCTCGGCACAGTCGGCATTGGCCAACAGGATGTCGCCGGATACCTGGATACTTCCCGCCACATCCAACGCCTGGGCCGGAGTCTGGGTGCCGATGCCGACATTGCCGTCGTTCGTGATGGTCATCCGCGGCGCGTCATTGGTGTAGAAGTCGAGTCCGTAGGTGTTCGGCACGCCAGACGTGCGCGGCGAGGTGATGTACTCACCGGTATACCCGAAGAATTCGGACATGAACCGGAGTTGGCCGAACAACCACAGCCCACCCGCCTGATGGATCGTGCCGTCCTGGCCGCTGCGCGGGCTGTTGGTGTCGTTGCAGATCAGCACACGCGGGGAGGTGGTCGCGGGCCCGCTGCCGATCCCGACCCGGCCGGGATTCGCCTTCAGGACGATGTCGCCGACCTCGACGCTTTCCATGAAGGCGTTGGGCGCGTTCGCGAACCCGAGCTTGGCGCTGATGGGCCGGCCACTGTCGGTGAATGTCAACCCGACATCGAGCGGTCGCCCCGCATCCGATCCGACGAAGGTGAGACCATCATCGACCGAGGCGGCGAGGTATTCGTTCGTGGTCGGCGTGACGGCGTTACCACTGACATTCCAGGGCATGGTGGGATCCTTTACTCAACTTGGCACACCGCCGTGTTTCGGTGGCACGTGCTCGTCGACGAAGGTGAGGTCGAGTCGGGCGGCGGCCGACAGGTTGTCGACGTCGGTGACGGTCGCGAACACGGTGCCTCCGTGGACGAACCGCTTACCGGTCGGCGCTGGAGAAGTCGCGAAGAACGTCGCATTACGAGAGTTGTCGTTGGACAGGACCTGGATCGTGCTCGTGGTGGACCATGTGACATGAACCGGGTCACGCAGGTCGTATGTTCCGCACACGACCCCGATGGTGGCGTCAGCGCCCACCGGCAGGTCGATTATGCCACCGGCCGCGGGTACCTCATATGGCCCGTCCAGTTGAGCGGCCGGCGTGCGCGCCACCGTGCGCGGAACAACGTCGCCGTGTGCGACGATCTCGCGGGCCGCACTGAACCGTACTCCCGTGTACGGGAGGATGATCTTCTGCCCCCCAGCCACCATGAACGTTGGGATGAATGCCTTGGCAACCTTGTCACCGATACTGGGGATGGTCGGCAGGACCGCGTGCAGGCCCGTTTCGGCTACCTGGGCCAAGAACGCGCTGACACCGCCGTAGATGAACCAGTTGAATGCCTCGGCTTCCAGTGGAATGTCCAACGAGGAATTACGGGTTACGACGACGACATTGGCCCCGGCCACCCGGAGCGTGTCTTCGTAGTGAGCCGTGGCGTCGAAGGGGATGAAATCGGAACGATGCACCCGGACATACGCGTTGAACCGGAT
>DATBCR010000012.1:0-8375 GCA_036270375.1 Pseudonocardiaceae bacterium
CTGTCGCTGGACGTGCTGTCGCCGGACGAGGCGTTCGCGCTGTTCGCCGGCGTGATCGGGGCGGACCGGGCGCAGGCGGACCCGGCGGCCACCGCGGATGTGTTGCGGCTGTGCGGTTATCTGCCGCTGGCGATCCGGATCGCGGCGGCACGGCTGCGCACCCGGTCCACGTGGCCGGTGCGCACCTTGGCGGACCGGCTGGCCGAATCGTGGCGCGACGAACTCACCGTCGGCGACCGCAGTGTCACGGCCGCCCTCGACCTGTCCTACGCGCGGCTCGGCGACGACGAGCGACGGCTGTTCTCGCTGCTCGGCCGGCATCCGGGCGTGTCGTTCGAGAGCTGCCAGGTGGCGGCGCTCGGCGGCATCGGACGGCCGGACGCGGAACGGCTGCTGGACGAACTCGTCGACACGCACCTGCTGCAGGTGGCGCCGACACCCGGCCGGTACCGGTTCCACGACCTGGTCCGGCAGTACGCGCGAACCGCGACCGAGGTCGAGGAACCCGTGTGGCGGATGGCGATCGGCCGGCTGCTCGACTTCTACCTCGAACTGGCCCTGCGGATGGCCGCGCACCTCAACCCGGACAGCCGGCACACCCCGACCGAGCCGGCACCGTGGCCGCTGCCGGACGTCAGCGATGCCGACCGCGCGATCGGTTGGTGTGAAACGGAACTGGACAACCTGCTGGCCGCGGTCGGTTACGCCGCAACGGAAGGCTGGGGCAGGCACGCGTGGCAGCTGGCGTGCGCCCTGCCGTGGTTCTTCCGGCGGCGCGGCCACACCACGGACTGGATCACGTGCCTGCGCATCGGCGCCGATGCGGCCGACGACGACAACGACCGGGCGAACGTACTACGCGAACTGGGCATCGCCTGCTACCACGGCGCCCGCTTCACCGAGGCGGTCGACGTCACGGAGCACGCGCTCGTGCTGTACCGGGGAACCGGCGATGAGCCGGGCGAGGCGGCCGCGCTGAACAACCTCGGCAACATGTACGACCAGTTCGACGAGGTCGACAAGGCCGTCGGCTACTACCGGCAGGCGCTGGCGCTGCGGCGCCGTGTCCATGACCTGCGCGGTGCGGCCATGTCGCTGATGAATCTGTGCCGCACCTTCGCCCGGATCGACTCCTTCGCCGAGTCCCTTGAGTGCGGCCAGCACGCCCTGGACATGTACCGCGAAGTCGGCGACCGCCGGGGCGAGAGCATGACGCTCAACAACCTGGCCACGCTGTACTTCCGCATGGCCAGGTTGGCCGAGGCACAGGCGTGCGGCGAACAGGCGGTCGCACTGAACCGGGCCATGCTGGACCGTCGCAACGAGGCATCGGCACTGGACACACTGGGCCTGGTCCACCGCCAACTCGGCAACTACGCGACCGCCGTCGACCACCACAACCAGGCGCTGGCACTGGTCCGGGAAGTCGGCAACCACAGCATCGAGGCCGAGATCCAGGCCAACATCGAAGACGCCGTTCGGGCTGCGGCCGATGCGGGCAAACCCCTGACATAGCAACGGGTCCCGGCAGGTTGCCCGGCCGGGACCCCGTCATGCCGTTGGCGCGGGTCAGCCCCAGACGCTGGTGTTCTTCTGCTCGGTCTCGTGGTAGGCGTCGTGCGCGGCGTGCACGGCCAGGGCGATCCGGTTCAGCACCTGGTGCAGGTCGTCGGCGGAGTTGTTCCAGTTCTGCTGCACGCCTGCGAACGCGGCATTCGCGCCGCCCTCCCACTCGGTGCCCAACTTCTGGATGGCGGCCTTGAGCTGCTCCAACTGGCCTTCGATCTGCTTGACCTGGCTGTCGATCCCACCGGCGAGGTTGGAGATGGCGCCGAAATCTACCTGGATGTTGTCTGACATCGAACTCTCTTTTCTAGGGCAGGAAGTCTTGGGGTGGAAGGAACTGCTGTCGGCGTCAGTGCCGGACCGCTCAGCCGAGGCCGCCGAGGATCTGGGACATCGAGCTCTGCGCCGAGTCTTCCTGCGCCTGGTAGTTCTTCTGGCTGCCGGACACGGCTTCGGCGATCTGGGCCAGGTCCTGGTTCAGCTTCGATGCGTCCTCGTTGAACTTCGCCATCAGAGTGGTGAAAGCGTTGGCCGCGGAACCCTTCCACATACCGGCGACCTGCTCGACCTCGCTCTGGAGGTTCTTCAGGTTGCCCTGCAGCGAGTGGTTGACCTCCTCCATGCTGGAGACAGCCTGCTGCATCTCCGCGGAGCCGGTACGGAACGAGTTAGCCATGGGAATGGCCCCCTTCATCAGTCTGGGAGTGTGTCGCACGTTCTTCGTCGTACGCCACCTACGACGACGACCCTGCCATGTCCGGTTCCGTCGTGTCGCGATTTTTCGAGAAGTCGTTGCGCCTGTAAACGTTCGCGGTCGTAAATGTGGTTACCACATGATTCGCTCTTGCGAAAAGTCCTCGTCATCGTCACTCGGCAGGGGGATTCGGCGACCCGATCCGGTGGCTCGTACCGGACCCGGTGTGGTGTGTGGCACGGGTGCCGGGGGTGGTGCGAGCAGTTCACCGCCGGCTGGGAGGTCCTGGACGGGCAGGCCGTTGTCGGTCCGGAAACCTGCCGCGGTGCGGCGCAGCCGGTCGTCGGTGAGCTGGTCGGCGGTGGCCCGCGTGGTGCCCGCCTTGACGCTTTCGGCGAGTTGGCGGGTCTCGCGGCGGAACTTCGCGCTGGTCTCGCGCGCCTGCGCGGCCACGCGGCGGGCCTTCACCACCGCCGCGTCCAGTTCGGCGGTGAAGCCGCGCAGCGCGTCTCCCATGTCCATCGGGTCGGTCATCGCCCCTCCACCATCATGCCGGCCACGACCTGTTGGCACGCCCGCAGCACGGCGGCCTGGTCGGTGGCCGGGTATTGGCAGCCGATGCTCACCTGGACCCGGCCCTGGAACAACACGTACCAGTCGGCCGTCGCGTCGTTGCCCGGTTGTTGATAGTAGGACACCGTGCGGTTGGCAAAGGTCATCTGCGATCGGAAATTCAGATAGCCGGCCTCGGCGACCGCGGGCTGCAATTCACTCACCGCACGCGCCCGATCCGCCGTGCTGTCATAGGAAAGTCGATATTCCCGGACGTAAATGGCGTCGCCGCCGGACTGGTTGTTCGTCGGCGTGATCTGCACCTGCAGATTGGGCGCGCTGCTCGCCGACTCGGTCCAGCCCCTCGGCGCGGTGAACCGGTAGTCGTACTGCGCGATCAACTGGCCGTTCGGTGCCGGATTCGTTGGGCCGCCACGGTTTCCGAACACCAGGACGCCCCCGATAATACCCGCGACGAGCACCACCGCCAGCACACCGACCTTGAGCAGTCGCCGGGAACGAGCCGGCTTGGGTGCGGCCGGGCGGGGTGGGGTCGGAATCTGGGGCGGGGGTTGCTGGTACGGCGGGTAGCCGGCCGGCACGGGCACCGGGGCCAGCAGGACCGTCGCCTGGTCGGACAGTCCCGCCGTACGCATCGGGTCCAGGGAGACCGCGCGCAGCGCCCCCCGGGCCACCACCGTCTCCGGCTGGTCCAGCGTGGTCGGGATGATGCCGACCCGCTGGTACACCAGCCGCGCCACCAGCGGTATCCGGCTGGTGCCGCCAACAAGGAACACGCCGGACAGCTGGTCCGGCCGCAGCCCGGCTTCGGTGATCGCCGCCATCATCAGCCCGGCCGCGCGCCGCAGTGGCGCGGCGATCAGCCGCTCGAGGTCGTCCCGGGTGACGTGCGCGTCCGGTACCGGCGGCGGCATCGGCACGTCGGTGTAGGTGTGCCGGGACAGGGTTTCCTTCGCGCCGCGCACGTCCTGCCGGAACACCCGCCGCCGGCGCCGGTCGGACATCTCCCGGCCCTCCATCAGGGCGCGCCAGTCGTCCCGGTCGGCGTCCGACAGCAGCGAGCCGACGTGTTCGAGCAGCAGTTGGTCGATGTCCGCGCCGCCGAAGTTCGGGTCGCCGTGGGTGGACAGCACCCGGAAGCCGGCCACCGCCTGACCACGGTCCGGTTCCGCTGTGACGGCTTGCCGGCGCACCACGCTCACGTCCACGGTGCCGCCGCCGAGGTCGAGCACGGCGAGCGATGCGCCCTCCGGCAGCGCGTGGCCGGCCGCGTGGAACACGGCCGCCGCAACGGGTTCCGGGACCAGCGTGACCTCTGCCGCCAGCCCGGCCGCCGCCTGCCGCAGCACCCGGGTGCGGATCGCGCCCCAGTCCGCCGGATGGGTCAGCACCAGCAGGTCGACCGGCACGTTCCCGGCCAGCCGCCGGGCCTCGACCACCGCGCGGCCGAGCACCGCCCGCACCACGTCCAACACCGCGACCACGCTGTTGCCAAGCAGCAGTTCGCCCTCGTCGATGCGCCGCTTCGGGTTCGGCTCGTAGCGGGACGGATCGATCGCCGCCTGCCGCTCCGCCTCCTGGCCGACGAACAACGTGCCGTCCGCGGCCGCGAACACCGAGGACGACATCAGCGGCTGCCCGTCCACGACGACGACCTGCGGCTCGCGCCCGTCGACGGAAACCGCGACGCAGGTACTCGACGTACCGAAGTCGACCGCGACGTGCAGCGTCATCCGCGCCCTCCAGGCATGGGCAACCCGAGGCGGTCCACGCGCCCCGGGCAGCCCACCTTAGCCGGGCGTCACTCGCCCGGCAGCCAGGCCACCTGCATCCGCTGCTGGCCGAGCTTGCGGGTCACGATGGTGCCTCGGCCCGGCGGCTGCGCACTCGGCTTCACCGTGCCCCACAAGACGCCCTCATCCTTGCTGCCGCTGCCGATCAGGCCGGGGCTGGCGATCTCCTTCAGCTTGCCGATCACCGGGTCGTACGTGGACCGGGACGCGCCACCGGTGCGCCGCGCCACGATCATGTGCAGGCCGACGTCCTTGGCCTGCGGCAGGAACTCCGACAGCGGCTGCAACGGGTTGTTGTTCTGGGTGGCCACCAGGTCGTAGTCGTCCACGATCACGAACAGTTCCGGGCCCTGCCACCAGGACCGGTTGCGCAGTTGTTCCTGGGTGACGTCCGGGCCGGGCAGCCGGCCGTTCATCGAGTTGCGGACGTCCTTGACCATGCCGGTGAGCTGGTTGCCGGACACCGCGTAGCCGAGCAGGTGGTCGGTGTTGATGAACCCCAGCATGGTGCGCCGGTAGTCCACGAGCAGGATCACCGCCTGCTTCGGGGTGTAGTTGCGCGTGATACCGGTCACGATGGTGCGCAACAGGTTCGTCTTGCCGGACTCGCCGTCCGCGAACGCGACGAAGTGCGGCTCCGCGTCGAAGTCCAGGTAGACCGTCGCCAGTTCGTCCTCGTTGACGCCGATCGGCACCATGTCCTTCTTCGGCAGCCGCTCCGGCACCTGGAGCTGGTCGTACGGCAGCACGTCCGGCAGCAGCCGCACCTGGGGCGCCGGCCGGCCGCGCCACGCGCCGCGGATCTTCGCCGACGCGTCCTGCACGGCGGCGGCCACCGACTCCGGATCGCTCGACGCGTCGATCCTCGGCAGCCCGGTGAGGAAGTGCAGCTTGTCCCGGGTGATACCACGACCGGGCCGCCCGGCCGGCACGTTCACCGCCACCCGACGGTCCACATCGGACTCGGTCGGGTCACCGAGCCGCAGCTCGAACCGGGTGCCGAGCAGGTCCTTGAGCGCGGGCCGGATCTCCGCCCACCGGTTAGCCGCGACAACCACGTGCACCCCGAACGCCAGGCCCTGCGCCGCGAGTGCCACGACCTGCTGTTCGAGTTCCTCGAACTCCTGGCGGAAGTTCAGCCAGCCGTCCACGATCAGGAACGCGTCGCCGTGCAGGTCGTCCGGCAGTTCGCCGCGCCGCTTGCGGTTGCGGAAGTCGGTCATCGAGTCGATGGCGTTGTCCCGGAACCGGGCCTCCCGATCGGTCACCAGCGTGGTCATCTCGGCCACCATCCGGCGCACCCGGTCCGGGTCCAGCCGGCCGGCCACCCCGCCGACGTGCGGCAGGTTCGCCAGCGTCGTCATGGTGCCGCCACCGAGGTCGAGGCAGTAGAACTGCGCCTCGGCGGGCGTGTGCGTGACCGACATGGACATCACAAGGGTGCGCAGCATCATCGACTTGCCCGACTGCGGGCCGCCGACGATCGCGCCGTGCCCGGCGGCACCGGAGAAATCCGCCCACAGCAGGTCGCGGCGCTGCTCGTACGGCTTGTCCACCATGCCGATCGGCACCTGCAGCCGGCCGTTGCCGAAGAACCCGGCCGCGGACAGGCCACGGTCCTCGGTCGGCTGCAGCGGCGGCAGGAACTGGTCGATGGACGGCGGATCGCTCAGCGGCGGCAGCCACACCTCGTGTGCCGGCGGACCCTGGCCCTGCAGCCGCCGGACGATGATCTCCAGGTAGCTCGGCTCGTTCTTCTCTTCTTCCTTCGGCCGGGCAACGGGTGCCTGGACCGGGGCGTCGGGTTCCTTGGGGATCTCCACGTAGTCCGGCACGAACAGCTTCGGCCTGCGGTCGCTGGTGATCGGCGCGGACGGCCCGGCCACCTGCATGCCGGACGGGCGGTACGGACCGGACACATAGGTCGCCTTGAACCGGGTCATCGGCTCGCCCTGCATGGCCAGGTAACCGGAACCGGGGATGGGCGGCAGTTCGAACGCGTCCGGCACACCGATGGCGGCGCGGGATTCGGCCGCGGAGAACGTTTTCAGGCCGATCCGGTAGGACAGGTAGGTGTCGAGGCCACGCAGTTTGCCTTCTTCGAGGCGCTGCGAGGCAAGCAGCATGTGCATCTGCAGTGACCGGCCGACGCGGCCGATCTGCAGGAAGATGTCGATGAAGTCCGGCTTCGCCGTGAGCATCTCGGAGAACTCGTCGATGCAGATGAACAGTGCCGGCAGCGGGTCGAGATCCGCGCCGTTCTCGCGCATCTTCTCGTAGTCCCAGACGTTCTTGGCGTTCGCCTTGGCCAGCAGTTCCTGCCGCCGGGCGCATTCGCCCGCGATGGCGTCCTTCATCCGGTCGACGAGGGTGAGGTCGCCGGCCAGGTTCGTGATGGTCGCCGCCACATGTGGTGCCTCGTCGAAACCGAGGAATGTCGCGCCACCCTTGAAGTCCACCAGGATCATGTTCAGCGAGGCACTGGAGTGCGTCGCCAGCATGGCCAACACCAAGGTGCGTAGGAACTCCGACTTGCCGGACCCGGTCGCGCCGACGCACAGGCCGTGCGGGCCCATGCCCTCCATGGCCGCTTCCTTGATGTCCAGCTCGACCATCTGGCCATTCTCGCCGAGACCGAACGGCACCCGGTAACGGTCCCGGACCGGCCGGGGGCGCCACGCCTGCTGCACCTCGAACGTCATCGGGTCGCCGGAGATGCCGAGCATGTCGAGCAGATCCACGTTGGCGGACAACGGATCCTCGTCACCGCTCTCCTGCACCGCACCCATCCGGTACGGGGAAAGCCTGCGCGCCAAGGCTTCCGCCTCGACCGAGGACATCGAGTCCGGCTCGCCGAACCACTCCACACCGCTGGCACTGCGGGCGCCGAGCCGGCCGTTCTCCACCATAAGGCGCAGGCCACGGCGGGACGCGAGGCTGCCGAGCGAGTCGGAAAGGTCGAGCAGCGTCACGCCGACGAGGCCCTCCTCGAGGATGATGTTCTCCTCGCGGGTCACCTCGCCGTCGTCGATCACGATCACCACGTGCGGCTGGTCGGCCAGCGGCGGCGCGTTGCGGGTGAACCGCTGCCGGTCCCGCAGTTCCTCGTCCAGGTACTGCTCGACCTGGGCCAGCGAGCCGGACATCAGCCGCAGCGGCCCGATGCCGTCGATGAGGGATGGGCTCTGCGCGTGCGGGAGCCACTTCGCCCACTCCCACTCCTGCTTGGCGCGGCCCGCCGTGACCACGGCGATCAGCAGGTCGTCCGGGGTGTGGAAGGTGGCCATCTGGCCGATCATCGCGCGGGCCAGCGCGCGGACCTGGTCCTTCTCCCCTTGCAGGCCCACCGCGGCGAAGCTGCGCAGCGCGATGGACACCGGCAGACCCGGCACGATCGAGTGGGCACGGACGAACCGGCGCAGCGCGAGCGTGGCGATCGGCTCCAGTTCCTCCACCGGGCCGGTCTGCGGCGGCACCAGCCGGGTGTCCAGCCGCTGCGAGCCACGGCCGACCCGCAGGTGCATGAAGTCCGAGTCGGCCGATCGGCGTTCCAACATCCGGCGGCTGGTCGCGATCGACCACAGCGTCTGCGGGTCCGGGTGCGCCCACTCGCGTTCGGCGCGCTGTTCATTGGTCGCCTCGCGGGCGCGTTCCCGCATCTGGCCGAGATACCGCAGGTAGTCCTTGCGGTCCTCGTTCATCTCGCCCTTTTTGGTGCCCCGCCCGCCGCCGGCCATCATGCCGACGGT
>DATBCR010000013.1:0-3263 GCA_036270375.1 Pseudonocardiaceae bacterium
CCGGAAGCTAATGCGCGATTGATCTTCGCTGCGGAGTCCGTCGGCCGGGCAATGAAGAACTTGCTGATTGGGATGGACGAGCCGGGCGTCGCGCCGCCGGCCCATGTCGTGCCCATGGAGTTGTGCTGCACCGAGGGCACGAAGACGTTGTAGTGCCCATTGGAGTCCACGTACAGGTAGGGCGCCTCTCGTGTCACCGGGCTGGTCGCGAGCGTGGTGTACGTCGGTTTGGGGAACGACTGGGCGGGCGCACCCACGACGCCGGAGAACACCTGGTTCCAGACGGCGTTGGTCCAGCCATCGAGATTACTGTTCCTGGTTATCCATTGCTGCTGCGAGCCGTTGATCACGGTGCCGCCGTTGAACTGCGAGTCCGCGATGAAACCGCCGCTGGCGAAGTCGGGGGAGCCGTCGCAGTAGTCCATCAGCGTCATGGTGCCGTTCATGTTCACCCGCCGCATGGGCGCGGCCTGCGAGACGGCCCACATGTCCACGCCGCTGAAGCAGCCGGTGAGGCCGGCGACGTTGATCGTCAGGTTGGACACCGACCGCCAGAAGTTGATCAGTGCGGTGCAGTTGGTCTGCACACCGCCGATGCACTGGTTGTAGGTGTTGATGGATCCGTTGATCACGACCTGGTTCGGGTTCTGGCCGAGGCCCGCGATGGCGGTGTAGTAGCCGACCGTGATGGTCAGCGGGTTCGTGGCCGAGCCGTACGTGCCTGGCGCGAACATGATCGCGTAGCGCTGCGTGCCGAACTGGTTGGGTACCTGCTGGTTCGCGATCGCGTCCAGTTGGCCCTGGATCGTGCTCTGCGGCATGTCCGGGGTGAACACGATCACGTTGGGGCCGAGGCTGCCCCCGGTCGGCGGCTCGTGCGCGGATGCGGCCGCACCGGACAGCGGGACGAGGGCCAGGCCGAACGCGGCGGCCACGGCGACGAGGACAACGGAAACACGGCGCGACAAACCTCGGGGTCTTGTCATGTGCTCGTCCCTTGTGAGAGCGCTCTCGGACAGCGCGAAGTCAACTCGCGCCGCACGGCCCATGTCAAGGTCGTACCGGCTGGAAAGTGAGTGGCAAGTGCGGCATCCGCACACGTCGGACAATGACGACGGAGCCGGCTCACGCCTGAGAGCGCTGCCGGCCCCGCCGCTCGTGAGTCAACGCGGGTTGACCTGGTACGCGAGGTGCGTGACGCCGTTGCCCTCGGTGACGGTGGGGTTGCCAAGGCGGACCGGCGCCTTGACGCACGTGTCGAACCAGCGCACGCCCGCGCCGAGCAGGACCGGCACAAGGTCGACGGCGATCGCGTCGAGCAGGCCCGCGTCCAGGCACTGCTGGGTGGTCTTCGTGCTGGCGACCACGACGTTCTTGTCGCCGGCCGCCACTTTGGCCAGCCTGACGGCTTCCTCGACGCTGTCGACGAACGTGAACGTGTCCGTGTGCGGCCAGTCGGTAGGGGGCTCATGGGTGAGGACGAAGACCGGCACGCCGAGCGGGTGCGTGCCACCCCAACCGTGCGTGATGTCGAACAGGTGCCGGCCGGTGATCAGGGCGCCCGCGCCGGTCAGGGCGTCGCGCATGTACTGGGCGCTCGCGGGCGACGTCCGGAAGGTGGCCCACTCGACGGACGTGGGGACCTCGACGTCACCGTTGCCCATCCAGCCGAACAGTTCGTCGATGCCGTCGCTCGGGTCGGCGATGAAACCGTCGAGGGACATGGACATGTTGGCGATGACCTGGCTCATGAGTGCTCCTGTTGTCGATCCGGTGTGGACATCACCGACTCTGCTGGATGCGAGGCCGCGGAATATCGGCCAGGTGGCCGAGATCGGGTCGCCCCCTGGCCGAGATCACGACTGGCAGACTGGCGTTGATGCCCACCAACCTGCCGACACCGCTGACCAGCTTCATCGGCCGCCGAGCCGAACTCGACGCGCTGGCGGACGCGCTCGGCACGGCCCGGCTGGTGACGGTGGTGGGGCCGGGCGGCTGCGGCAAGACCCGGCTCGCGGTGGCCGTCGCGGACCGAGTGTCGGACCGCTGGCCGGACGGGGTGCGATGGGTCGACCTCGCGGTGACCGGCGATCCGGCGGCGGTGCCCGAACTGGTCGCGTCGGCGGTGGGCGTGGTGGTCGGTTCGGACGCGATCCCGTCGTTGGGGCGCCAGATCGATGAGCGCCGGCTGCTGGTGTGCCTCGACAACTGCGAACACGTGCTCGGACCGGTCGCGGACATGGCGGTCGAGCTGGTGCGTGCCTGTCCCGGGGTGACGCTGCTGGCGACCAGCCGGGAACCGTTGGGGATAGCCGGTGAACTCGTGTGGCGGGTGCCGTCGCTTGACGGTGACGACGCGGTCGCGCTGTTCGAGGAGCGGTCCGCCGGCGCCGCCGAGCCCGGGCCGGCGCGGGACGCGGTGCGCACGGCGTGTGTCCGGCTGGACGGCATCCCGCTGGCGATCGAGCTGGCCGCGGCGTGGTCGGGCACGCTGTCCGCGCAGGAGATCCTGCGCGGCCTCGACGACCGGTTCGCCCTGCTGGTGCGCGGTCCGCGCGGGGTGGCGGCCCGGCACCAGACCCTCGCCGCGTCCATGGCCTGGAGCCACGACCTGCTGGACACGGCCGACCAGGTGCTGTTCCGGCGGCTCGGTGTCTGCCATGGCGGCTGCACGCTGGACACGGCCGTCGACGTGTGCGGGTTCGACGGCTTGGACCGGATGGCGGTGCTCGGCGGCCTGCGGCGGCTGGTGGACAAGTCGCTCGTCATCGCGGATACGCGTGGAACCGTTGCGCGGTACCGGATGTTGGAGACCGTGCGGCAGTACGCGGCCGGGCTACTGACCAGCTCGACGGAGGCGGCGGCGGTGCGGGACCGGCACCTGGACACGTTCCTCGCACTGACCGAGGCAGCGGCGCCGCTGCTGAACCAGGACAAGGACGAGTGGCGCGCGGTGATCGGGGCCGAGCAGGAGAACCTGCGTGCCGCACTGGACTGGGGCCTCGCACTCGCGAACCCGGAGCGTGGCCGTCGGCTCGCGGCCGGGCTGCCGTGGCTGTGGCACCTCAACGGGCACGGCCACGAAGGGCTCACGCTGCTGGGCAGGGCCATCGAGCGAGGAACGACCGAGCGCACCGCACTACAGGCGAAGCTGTTGGTAGGGCTGGCGTTGGTCGCCGACACGACCCAACCGGTCGGGCTGGAGTACGACGCCGCGCAGACGGCACTGGCAATCGCGACCGAGGTCGGCGACACCTCAAGTG
>DATBCR010000014.1:0-5182 GCA_036270375.1 Pseudonocardiaceae bacterium
GCCGGTGAACGGGACGAGAATCCGGTCGGCCATGCGCACCGCCCCAGCTTTAAGCCCTGCAAAGTGCCCACAGTCTAGGAGCCGACGCCTGTTGTGCCACGGCACGATTTCGTGTCACGCGCCATTGGTGGGATCGGACATCCACATTTCATAGAGTGGACGCTGAAGCGCAATGGTTGGAGGTCCGGCAGGTTTGCTGCGTTGAAAATTACAGGTTGATCAGCCGAGTGACCATGCGATCAGGTCGCCGGTGGTGCCGCCGCCGAAGCCGCCGGAATTCCCGTCCGCCATGTAGAGCACGCCGTTGACCAGGATCGGGCTGGACCAGTGGTGCACGCCGATGGTGCCGGTCCACGCGGTCCTGCCGGTGACCGGGTCGATCGCCTGCACCTCGTGCACCTTGAGTGTGGTGGTGTGCTCGCCGCCGCCGTTGGCCGCGTAGAGCACGCCGTTGGCGACGAACGCGGACGTGGTCCAGCCGTTCAGGATCGTCCACTTGAGACTCAGGCTCGGGTTGCCTGCCGCGTCGACGACTACCTGGAAGCCGGCAATCCCCTTGTCGCCAGGGATGAACACCCACACGGCGCCGTCCGCGGGGTTGGTCCACACCGCGCCGGACGCCCGCATCAGGGTCATCTGCGGGAACGGGAACACCCGCAGTTCGCCGCCGAGATTGCCGGGACCGCCCTTGCCGCTGAGGTTCGCGAGGTCGAGCAGCCGGATGTTGCGGTCCTTTCCGGGATTCACGCCGAGGTTGGGGAACTTCTTGCTGAGGGTGGTCGGCAGGATCAGCAGTCCGCCGCTGCCGATGTCCTGGTCGGACTTGACGGTCGCCGCCCAGTTCGTCGGCGTGTAGCTGTCCAGCGGGAAGCCGCCGCCGGCGCGGAGCTGCGTGCCGCCGTCCGGCGGGAGGGCGACCCAGCTCTGCCGCCACACCTTGCCGGGTACCCACGTGGTGCCGTTGTTGGTGCCGCCCATCTGGAACAGCCGGTCCAGCGCCGGGTCGTAGGACGGCGCACGGGACCACGGTTCCGGGCCGTTCACGGTGCACGTGTTGGGCTGGCCGGGGGAGCCGAAGTGCACGTCGGGATGGTCGGAGCAGCCGAGGTTGAACACGTGCTGGCCGCCGGTGGCCAGGTTGATGGTGGTGATGTGGCCGTGGCCGGAGTTGGACGCGTAGAGGTAGCTGATGCCGTTCCGGGCGGTGCCGATGGTCAACTGCGACGCGCTCTTGCCGGTGCCGGCCAGTTCGGGCCAACCGCCGGTGGTGACCTGAGCGCCGGTGCCCACGGTCAGTTTGTGCACGAAGCCGTCGTTGGCGTCGACGTAGACGAACTGGCGGTCGGGGTCGATGGCCGGTGCGGCGTTGAAACTGCCGCCGCCGGTGAAGCTCGCCGTCCAGACCCTGGCACCGGTGTGCGCGTCGAACGCGGTGACGTGGCCGTGTTCGCCTTGCAGGAACACGAGATCACGCACGCCACCCGATGTCGCGACGCCGCTCAGCGCGACCGGGGCGCCGTCCGGGGCGTCGGTGAGCGGGACCGAGAACAGCCGTTTGAGGCCGTGCACGTTGGCCAGGTTGATCGTGGTCTCCGATGTGTCGTTGGCGGACTTGGCCTCGTCGAAGCCGAACTGGAGCCAGTCGTAGCTCGTCGCGTGCGGTGGCACGGCCTGCGCGGCGCTCACCAGCCCCGTTACCAGGCCGATGGTGGCTATGGCGGCACCGATCAGACGACCACGGTTCTGTTTCATGGCAGCTCCCGGCAGTGTCGTACGGTGAACTGAAAACGTTTTCTATGGTCTACTCCAGTTACGTGAGTGTCAAAGCCTGAATTGGCCGCCACCGAGATGTGACCTGGCTTGCGTAGGACTACGGAGCACGCCGGACGGTGGTCGCGCCACCATGTGGCCATGGTGGAATCGGGCACTGAGCGGGAGTCGCTCCTGCGCATCGCCGACGAACTCCGTGACCTGACCGGACGTATCGCCGGAGTCTGCGACGCACTGTCGGCCCACGCCACGGCGGAACGCCGATTACCGCAGGCGGTCGCGGTCGCGGCGCCGACGGTGGTCGAGAACTGGGATGCCGATCCGGATGCGCAGGACAGGTTCGTGCTGGCCGCCGATCAAGTCCCGGTGTCGTCGACCCGTCCCGAGCCCGGGCAGTGGTCCCTTTTCCCGCCTGGGGACGACGCGCCGAACACCCGGAACTGGGCCGATGGTGCGCGGGCCGCGACGTGGGATCGGCTGGGTGGCCGGTTTCTCGCGTGGGTGGGTGGTGCGGTCACCGTGCTCGGTGTCGTGCTGCTGCTCGTGCTCGCGATCCAGCGGGGCTGGCTCGGGCCGGTGCCGCGCCTGTTCTGCGGCGCCGGGTTCGCCGCCGCGCTGGTCGCAGCCGGCGCTCGGGTGCACCGTATGCCGGCCGGGCGGATCGGCGCGTTCGCCCTTGCCGCAACGGGTTTCGTCGTCCTCTACCTGGATGTCATCGCGGCGACCGCGCTCTACCACTACCTGCCGACCGTCGTCGGACTGCTCGCCGGGCTCGTCGTCGGGGTGCTCGGGCTGCTTCTCGCGGACCGGTGGGACTCCCAGACGATGGCGATGTTCGTGGTGCTGGCCACCGCGGCCGGCGCGCCACTGATCACGCACGGGGTGACCCCGCTGCTGGTCGGGTTCCTGCTGGCGCTCGTCTGCGCGGCGACCCCGATCCAGCTCCGCCGGAACTGGCCGAACCTCGCACTGGCCGCCGAGGCACCGCTGCTGATCGCCGCGCTGGCACTGGACAATGTCACGGCCGGCGGCAAGGACGTCACCGTCACGGCGGTGCTCGCGCTGGTGACGGTCGTCTTCTGTATGGCACTCGCCCTGGTCACGGTCTGGCGCGGCGGGGACGAGCGGGTCGCGTTGGCCCTGCTGCTCGGCGCGCCGCTGCCGGCGATGCCCGCGGCCCCGCTGCTGGCCATGCCGTACGCCACCGGTCTGCTGGGGATCGTGACCCTGCTGCTGTTCGGCATCTGGACCGTCGACCGCGTGTACCGGTTGCTGCCGGCCAACTTCGCCGCGGGCGCCGGTGCGGCCGGCACGGTCGTGTTGTTCCAGGCCACCGTGATCACGGTGCACGGGTCGGCGCTGCCGATAACCCTGCTGTGCCAGTCGATCCTGCTGGCCGTCGTGGCCGAGCGGACCACCAGCCGCGGCACGCTCCTGGTCGCGGCCGCCTACGCCGCGGCCGGTACCGTCGGCGCGCTACTGGGTCCGGTGCCGCTCGCGCTGCTGCGTGCCGGCCGGCACGCGACCACCGGGACCGTCGTGGCGGCCGCGCTGATCATGCTGACGGCCCTTCTGCTGGGCTGGGCGGCGATGCGCATGCGGGCGCTGAGTTCGCCCGCCGCCTGGACATCCGTGGGCATCGTCGGCCTGTACGGCTTCTCGAGCGCGGTTCTCGGCGCCGCTCTGTTGATCGCGCCGGGCACCACGAGCTTCCTCGTCGGTCACCTCGTGATCACCGTCGGCTGGACCGTGGCCGCACTGTTGTTGCTGGCAAAGGGAATCGACTCGCTGCCGGCCCGGATCACCGGGCTGGCACTGGTCAGCGCGGCCGTGCTCAAGCTGTTCACGTTCGACCTCGTCACGCTGGACGGGATCATCCGGGTCGGCGCGTTCCTCGGCGCGGGCATCGTGCTGCTCGCGGCCGGCGTGTGCTACGCGAGGATCCTCGCCGGTCGACGCACGGCCGGCGAGGATCCGGCCGAGCTCAGCCGTCCGAACGCCGCTGACGCAGGGTGAACTTCTCGAACACCGACAGCTCGCCGTGCGGCTTGTTCACGTTGTAGTACGTGACGTACATCGCCGTCATGTCACCGGGATGCCGGCCGGGATCCACGGTGAAGGCCGCGAACCCGTACGGGTGCACCAGATCGCGGACCGCGCTCCACACCGTCTGTTCCTTCGTGTATGTCGACACGCGCTTGCCGTTCGGGCCGGGCGTCGCGGACACCGACGTGATCACCTTGCCCGTCCCGTCGGTGAAGAACGCCTGGTTGGTCGTGCCGGAAACGCCGCCACCGCCGAGGATCATGTGCACGGTGCCCCGGCTGGCGTCGATCACGTCGGTCGCCGTTGACACCGGGTTCGGCGTGAGGGTCTCGCTGCCGGGCACCACGCCGCGCACCGCAAGCGACCGCTCGTAGTCGTGCTCGTGCCCGCACAGCACCAGATCCACGCCGTACTTGTCGAACAGCGGCCCGTACTTCGCGCGCAGCCCAAGGTCCGAACCGTTGGCGTTGGAGGAACTGACCATCACCTGGTGCATCGCGACGACGATCCAGTCGACGTCACGGGATGCGCGCGCCGCCGCGAGTTCCTTCTCGAGCCAGGCCAACTGCCGGCCGCCGGAGTAGCCGTTGATGTAGACGTCGCCGCCGTCCTGCAGGCAGTTGTCGTCGTTCTGTACCGCGATGACCCGTACCGATCCGACGGTGAACGCGTAGTACAGCCCGGCGAGTTCGGGGTCGGTCTCGGTGGACGGCACCTTGAAGTACGTCTGGAACGCATCGAGGCCGATCGGGCCGTTGGACCGCTCGATCTCATGGTTGCCCGCCGCCGGCATCCACGGCCGGAACCGTGCCGAACGGGTGTTGTTGGTGAAGAAGTTGTTCCACGTGCGGACCCGGTCCACGTCCAGGTTCGCGTAGCAGAGGTCGCCGTTGAGCAGGTGGAACAGCGGCCCGACGGTCTCGATGCCGGTCACGATGTCCTTGGTGGCCGGGGTGGAGTTCGCGTCGAGCCCGACCGTGCCGTCGGCCGCCCAGGTGACCTGGGGCGCGGACTGGTCGCCGAAGCTGGTGAACGTGAACGGCGCCCGGCCGGTCGGGGCGGTGCGGAACGTGCCGGCGTCCGGGGTGGCGCCGTCGTGCTGCACGGCGTAGAGGTAGTTCGTGTTGGGGTGCAGGTGATTCAGGTCGGCGTGGTGCACCCACACGGTGCGGCCGGACGTGCCGTCCACGTAGGTCCGGGTGTCGGCGGGTGCGCAGGAGCCGAAACCGCCGTCCAGCGAGCCGTAGAGGACACGCGGCCGGCCGACCGGGCCGTCGGTGATCCACGAGGCCACCATCTGCCGCGCCGGGTCCCGTCCGAACGTCAGGTGCAGGCCCTGGACCGGCGTCGCGTTCGTGCCGACGGT
>DATBCR010000015.1:0-5551 GCA_036270375.1 Pseudonocardiaceae bacterium
CACGCGGGCGACGGCAACGTGCACCTCGCGGTGTTCCAGGCCGACCCAGAGATCCGGCACCGGCTGTTGCACGGCATGTTCGAGGCCGGCATCGCGCTCGGCGGCGCGATCTCCGGTGAACACGGCATCGGCCGGGAGAAGAAGCCGTACTTCTTGTCGCTGACCGACCCGGCCGAGGTGGCCCTGATGCGCCGCGTCAAGCGCGCGTTCGACCCGGCCGGCATCCTGAACCCGGACGTACTGCTCGGCGAGGAGGATTTCGCGTGAACGGCGCACAGGCACTGATCCGGACCCTCGTTGACGGCGGGGTGGACGTCTGTTTCGGCAATCCGGGCACGTCCGAGATGCACTTCGTCGCGGCGCTGGACTCGGTGCCGGAGATGCGCGCCGTGCTGTGCCTGTTCGAGGGTGCGGTGACCGGGGCCGCCGACGGCTACGGCCGGATGACGGGCCGGCCGGCCGCCACCCTGCTGCACCTCGGTCCCGGTCTCGGCAACGGCCTCGCCAACCTGCACAACGCGCGCCGCGCCCGCACGCCGATCGTGAACGTGGTCGGCGACCACGCGACGTACCACAAGCGGTTCGACGCGCCGCTGGAGTCGGACATCGACGCGGTCGCCGGCACCGTGTCCGGCTGGGTGCGGCGCAGCGCCCGGGTGGCCGACGTGGCCGCGGACGCCGCCGCCGCGATCGCCGCCGCGTCCGGTCCACCCGGCCAGGTGGCGACCTTGATCCTGCCGGCGGACGTGTCCTGGTCGGACGGCGCGGTGCCGGCGGCGCCGATCGCGGGCGGCACCAGGACGATCGTCACCGACGACGTGGTGTCCTCGATCGCCGCCGTGTTGCGGTCCGGCGAGCGGACCGCGCTGCTGCTTGGCGGTGCCGCCGTGCGTGCGGACGGGCTGACGGCGGCCAGCCGGCTGGCCGAAGCGACCGGCGTGACGGTGCTCGCCGAGACGTTCCCGGCCCGGATGTCAAGGGGCGCCGGCATTCCCGCTGTCGACCGGCTCGGCTACCTTGCCGAACAGGTGCAGTACCAACTGTCCGGCATCCAGCACCTGGTGCTGGCCGGCGCGCGGTCTCCGGTGTCGTTCTTCGCCTATCCCGGCAAGGCGAGCGACCTGGTGCCCGAAGGGTGCACGGTGCACACGCTGGCCAATCCGACCGACGACGACGCGGTGGACGCGCTGGCGAACCTGGCCGAACTGCTCGCCGCCGGCACGAAACCCGTGCTGTCCCAGGAGAATCGGCCGGCCCTGCCGACCGGCGACCTGACACCGCAGAACTGGGTTGAGGTCATCGGGGCGCTGCTGCCGGCGAACGCGATCATCGTGGACGAGGCGAACACGTCCGGCGTGCTGCTGCCGGCGGCCACCGTGGGGGCGCCCGCGCACGACGTGCTGACGCTCACCGGCGGCGCGATCGGCCAGGGCCTGCCGGCCGCGATCGGCGCCGCGGTGGCGTGCCCGGACCGGCCGGTGATCTGCCTTGAAGCCGACGGCAGTGCCATGTACACGCTGTCCGCGCTGTGGACGTACGCGCGCGAGCGCCTCGACGTGACGACGGTCGTGCTGGCCAACAGCGCGTACGCAATCCTGCGGATGGAACTGGAACGAGTCGGCGCGACCCGTGGCGGCAAACGGGCCTCGGACCTGCTCGACCTGTCCCGCCCGAACCTCGACTTCGTCGCCATGGCAACGGGAATGGGCGTCTCGGCCAGCCGGGCCCGGACCACCGAGGAACTGGCCGATCAGTTCCGTCGTGCGGTGGCCGAGCCCGGACCACACCTCATCGAGGCCGTCGTGCCGGCTCTGATGTAAGGCCAGTCAGTCCTTCGGACCGCCGGCCACGTAGATCACCTGGCCGGACACGAATCCCGCGTCCTCCCGCACCAGGAACGACACGGTGGCCGCGATGTCCTCCGGCCGGCCGACCCGGCCGACCGGGATCTGGCTGGCGGCGCCCTTCTGCATGTCCTCGAACGAGATCTTCATCCGCTCGGCCGTCGCCTTGGTCATCTCGGTGACGATGAACCCGGGCGCGACCGCGTTCGCCGTGACACCGAACCTGCCAAGTTCGATGGCCAGCGTCTTGGTGAATCCCTGCAGCCCGGCCTTGGCGGCGGAGTAGTTGACCTGGCCGCGGTTGCCGAGCGCGGACGTGGAGGACAGGTTCACGATCCGGCCCCAGTTGGCCTCGATCATGTGCGCCTGTGCGGCCCGCGACATCAGGAACGCGCCGCGCAGGTGCACGGCGAGCACGGTGTCCCAGTCCTCGACGGTCATCTTGAACAGCAGGTTGTCGCGCAGCACGCCGGCGTTGTTGATGAGCACGGTCGGCCCGCCGAGCCGTTGCGCCACCTCGTCGACGGCGGCCGTCACCTGGTCCGGGTCGCTGACGTCCGCGCCGACCGCGATCGCGTTGCCGCCCGCGGCGATGATCTCCTCAACCACCGACTTGCCCAGTTCGGCGGTCAGGTCGACGACGCCGACCGACATGCCGTCACCGGCCAGCCGCCGCGCGGTCGCGGCACCGATGCCGCGGGCCGCCCCGGTCACGATCGCTACCCGCTCGGTCACGTGTCTCCTCCTACTCACTACTGATCCGGATGCACCAGCACCCGCACGACCCGGCCGGCGGCCAGGTCGTCGAAGCCCGCCTGCACCCCGGCCAGCCCGACCTCGCGGCTGACCATGGCACGCAGGTCCAGCGTGCCGGCGCGGACCCGGTCGAAATAGCCGGGCAGGTCACGGCGGGCGTCGAGGGAGCCGGTCACGCACGGCACGATCCGGCGCGCGAAGTGGAACAGCTCAAGCGACGAGAACTCCACCACCTCGGCGCGCGACCCGATGCCCACCACGGTGACCGTGCCGCCCCTGCGCGCCAGCCGCCAGCCGTCCTTGATGGTGGCGGCCAGGCCGACGCAGTCGAACACGTGGTCGGCGCCCCGGCCGTCGGTCAGCTCGCGCACCCTGTCCCGCACCTCGCGGCCGGCCAGCATGGGGTCGGTGGCGCCGAAAGCCTTGGCCAGCGCCAGTTTGTCGGCCACCGTGTCGACGGCGACGATCGGTCCGGCACCGGCGATCCGTGCCCCGGACACAGCGGCCAGCCCGACCCCGCCGAGACCGATCACCACGACGGACTCCCCCGCACGCACACCCGCCGTGGTGAGCACGGCGCCGACGCCAGTGGTCACGGCGCAGCCGAGCAGTGCGGCCAGGTCGAGCGGGATGTCCGGCGGGATCGGGAAGCAGGCGTTCGCGGGCAGCACGGTGTGTTCGGCGAAGGCGGCGGTGGACAGGCCGGGGTAGAGCGGTGTGCCGTCGGAGTCCCAGCCGTACGGGTGGCCGGCCCGGTCGGCGGCGTGCTCGCACAGGTGCGACTCGTCGTGCGTGCAGAACCAGCAGGTACGGCAGGGCGGATTCCACAGCAGCAGCACGGGATCGCCGAGCGCGAGCCCCGTGACGCCGGCCCCGAGTTCGGCGATCGTGCCGGACGCCTCGTGCCCAAGTACAGCGGGTGTCGCCTGCGTGAGCACGCCGGTGGCCAGCGACAGGTCCGAGTGGCACAGGCTCGCGGCGGCGACCCGCACCAGCACCTCGCCGGGACCGGGTGCGCGCAGCTCGACCGGCTCGACCCGCATCGGCCGGCCTGCCTCGCGGAGCACCACCGCCGTCGTCGAGCGCCGCGTCTCGTCCATCGCTCCTCGAACCGAACACCGTTAGGAAGCAGCCCAGCCGACTCAACCACAGCACAGCCTGCCACACCGGGTGATGTCGGTCACCCGAGGACGACCCAAGAAGAACTGGACATACCAACGCCGGTTCCTATCGAGTGGTTAACCTGAACGGCCATCACATTGGGTCGTAAGAAAGTCACCCGCTCGATGAATTGTCGGCAATTCTTGGCGATGCGTAGCTTGGGGTTCGAATGGGAGGAGCACCAAATGTCCACACGAATCGCCATCACCATTGTCGCGGTATTCACCGCCATTCTGGGCTGTGTCAGCGGCATCGCGGGAGCCGGCACGGCCAACGCCGTCGGACCACCGGCGGCGTCGCCGTGCACGGTCGTCTACTTCGAGCTCAGCCTCGGCCAGGGCGTCGAGGCATTCTGCGACCAGGCACCGGGCACCTACCAGGTGATCACCCAGTGCGCCGACGGCCTTGAGGTCTGGTCGACCCCTGGCAGCCTCGCGGTGGCCGGCGAGGGACCGTCCGTGGCGGAGTGCCACGGGATCCTGCTGTTCCCGGCATATGTCCTGAGCTACTTCATAGTCCAGTAGTGCGCGGCCGGTCCTGCCCAGTGGTGTAATGGGGCATGAACCAACGGGAAGCCGAGATCATCGCTCGTGTGCCGAAGGAACTGTTCGTGGCCGGGAAATGGCGGCCCGCAACGGGTTCCGCGACGCTGGACGTGACGGACCCGGCCACCGGGGACGTGCTCTGCCAGGTCGCGGATGCGTCCGTCGAGGACGGCGGGGCGGCGCTCGACGCCGCCGTCGCCGCGCAGCCCGGCTGGGCCGCGTACGCGCCGCGCGACCGGGGCGAGATCCTGCGCAGGGCCTACGAACTGCTCACCGCCCGCACCGACGACCTCGCGCTGCTCATGACGTTGGAGATGGGCAAGCCGGTGGCCGAGTCGCGCGGCGAGATCGCGTACGCCGCGGACTTCTTCCGCTGGTTCGCCGAGGAGGCCGTGCGCATCGACGGCAGCTACACGATCGCGCCGAACGGCCGGTCGCGGCTGCTCGTGATGCGCCAGCCGGTCGGCCCGTGCCTGATGGTCACGCCGTGGAACTTCCCGATGGCGATGGGCACCCGCAAGATCGGTCCCGCGATCGCGGCCGGCTGCACGATGGTGGTCAAGCCGGCAGAGCAGACCCCGCTGTCCATGTTGGCCCTGGCTGAGGTGCTGACCGAGGCCGGCCTGCCGGACGGCGTGCTGAACGTGGTCACCACCAGCAGGGCAGGCGCGGTGATGGAACCGCTGATCCGGGACCGCAGGGCGAGAAAACTGTCGTTCACCGGTTCCACCGCCGTTGGCCGGAAACTGATCGCGCAGGCCGCCGACGCCGTGCTCCGGGTGTCCATGGAACTCGGCGGCAACGCGCCGTTCCTGGTGTTCGCCGACGCCGATCTGGATGCCGCCGTTGACGGCGCGATGCTGGCCAAGCTGCGCAACATCGGTGAGGCGTGCACGGCGGCCAACCGGTTCCACGTGCAGCGCGAGATCGCGGCGAAGTTCGCGGAACGCCTGGTGGCCCGGATGGCCGAACTGCGGATCGGCCGCGGCACCGAGGACGGTGTCCAGATCGGACCGCTGATCAACGACGCGGCCGTGACCAAGGTGTCCCGGCTGGTGACCGACGCGACCGGCAAGGGCGCCCGCCTGCTGCTCGGCGGCGATACAATCGAAGGCGCCGGCCATTTCTTCCAGGCGACCGTGCTCGCGGACGTGCCTGCCGACGCGGAACTGCGGCACGAGGAGATTTTCGGCCCGGTGGCACCGATCTTCGTGTTCGACACCGAGGACGAGGCCGTGGCCGCCG
>DATBCR010000016.1:0-1610 GCA_036270375.1 Pseudonocardiaceae bacterium
CGGAGCCGCAGCACGGCCTGCACGGTGAACACGGCGCTGAGCAGACCGAGGATGCCCATCATCGCGGACAGGAACGAGTCGACGACATCGCCGCCCGCGCCGAGCTTGGCCACGATCTCGCGTAGCTGCTGGCTGCTGTTCACAAGGCCGGACATGTCCTGTGCGATGCCGCCGAGCACGCCCCCGAGTATCGCGAAACCGGCCAGCCAGCCCAGCAGTGTGCCGCGTTGTAGGCGCAGCGCAAGGGAAAACGGGCCGCGCAGGGTCGTGCCGGCGTCCGATGGGCCGGGCCGGTCGGGGAACAGGCCGGCGCCGAAGTCCCGCCGTGCCACCAGGACGGCGGCCAGCCAGATCGCCACGACGGCGCAGGCGAGCGGCAGCGCGAGCACCCACCAGCGTTCGTCCGCGTAGGGCCGGACCTGTTGTCCCCAGCCGATCGGCGAGAGCCAGTGCAGCCAGGACAGGCCGCTGGACGTGGCCGAATCGCCGATCGCGCGCAGCAGGAAGGCCGCGCCGAGCACGGTGGACGCGAGACCGTTCGCGGCCCGCGCGGTCTGGGTGAGCTGGGCCGCGACGGCGGCGATCCCGGCGAACGCGGCGCCGACGACGGCCAGCGACAGGCCGAACGCGAACGAACCGGCGGCCGGCTGGCCGGCCGCGAGCATGCCGACCCCGATCACGACCCCGATCAGCAGGTCCGTGACGAGCGCGATGGTGAGTGCCGCGGCCAGTGGTGCGTGCCGGCCGACGACGCCCGCGCCGATGAGTTCCAGCCGGCCGGTCTCCTCCTCGGCCCTGGTGTGCCGGACGACGGCGAAGATGTTCATCAGGCCGATCAGCACGCCGGCCGTGCCACCGAGTCGCCACGCGGTCAGCCCGCCGATCGAGGTCAGGTTGAACGGCGGTCCGGTCAGCGCGAGCAGCCCGTGGTTCTGCAGGACGGCGATGGCGAACGGTAGGCGGGAGACGAGGGTCGGATACAGCTGGTTGAAGGAGATCGCGGTGATGATGGACAGGCCCGCGAGCACGTAGACCCAGATCGGCAGCATGATCCGGTCACGCCGCACCCCGAGCCGAACCAGCGCACGGGTACCGACGAGTGGTGTCATGGGGACACCACCGTCGTGTCAGCCGTGGGTAGTTCGTGCCGGTAGTGGCGGAGGAACAGTTCTTCCAGGGTCGGAGGCTGGCTGACCAGGCCTCGGACGCCGATCGCGGTCAGCCGTCGCAGCACCGCGTCCAGGTGGTCCGTGTCGACCTCGCAGTGCACGCGGTTGGCGGTGATCCGGATGTCGTGCACGCCGGCCAGGTCCTCGATACCCGTTGGTGGGCCGGCCAGATCGGCCGTGATGGACGTGCGGGTCAGGTGCCGCAGTTCGGCCAGTGTGCCGCTGTCCGCGGTACGGCCGTTGCGGACGATACTGACCCGGTCGCACAGGGCCTCGACCTCGGCCAGGATGTGGCTGGACAGCAGGATCGTGCGGCCATCGAGGCGCAGCTCTTTCACGCAGTCGCGGAACACGGCCTCCATCAAGGGGTCCAGGCCCGCGGTCGGCTCGTCGAACAGCAGCAGTTCGACGTCCGACGCGAGCGCGGCGACCAGGGCCACC
>DATBCR010000017.1:0-2414 GCA_036270375.1 Pseudonocardiaceae bacterium
CAGCGTGGTCAGCTTGATGTCGTACAGGCTCACGGACGGGTTCCTTTTCGCTCGGTTGGCTCGCTCCATTGTGCCCAACACGGCCGACCAGTCGGATCTTCCGTCAGCCGCGGACGGTCAGGAACGGCACCAACTGCTCGGCGGTGGTGTATGAGCCGTGGTGGCCGATCATCTTCGACTCGATCGGTTCCTGTTTGCGGCACAGCACGCCGGCGCCGTCGTTGGCCGCCGTCACCACGTTGCCGATCCGTGGCCGGACCAGGTCGCTGACCACCGGGCCGAACCAGCCGCGGTCGATGGCGTCGTCGCGTGCCACGACCTGTGCGTTGCCGCCGAGGATGTCCTGCCATGCGGCCAGCACGTCGTCGGCGGCGCCAGGTTCGGTGTAGACGTGTCGGGCGCGGACGTCGCCGCCGATCAGGCGTACGCCGTCCGTGAGCGCCGGGGTCTCGTCGGTGTCCACGACCTGGTCCGGGTTCAGCCGCACCATGCCGTGGTCGGCGACGATCGCGAGCAGGCCGTTTGGTGGCAGCGTCTCGGCGACGGCGGCGGCAAGGTGGTCGATCTGGCGGAGGTGGTAGCGCCATGGCCTTGATCCGGGGCCGTAGACGTGGCCGAGCAGGTCGAGGTCGCCGTGGTAGGCGTAGCAGAACGCGGGAGTGTTGGCGGACAAGGCTTCCTGGACGTTGGCGATGAGGTCGCCGAGTGCGTGCGCGTTACGGAACCGGCCGCCGCGCAGCACCGCGCGGGTGAGGCCGGAGCGGTTCTGCACCGGGGGAGCGGTGACCGTGACGGACACGCCGGTGGCACGTTCGAGGGCGGTCGGGTTCGGCTGGACCTGTTCGGGGACGATGTCGTCGCGCAGGTCGGTTTTCGGGCCGGAGCCGTGGTTGCGCCAGCTCAGCGAGTGCAGGAGGGGGTGGCCGGGCACTTCGAAGCTGATGCCGACGATGCCGTGCTGGCCGACCGGCAGTCCGGTGCCGAGGGTGGCCACGCTCGCGGCCGTGGTGGCGGGGAAACCGGCGGTGAGGGGTTGGCCCGCGGTTGTGGCCAGGCCGGCCAGGAATGGGGCGTCCTCGGTGTGGTCGCGCAGGAGTTCCCAGCCGAGCGAGTCGATCAACAGCAGGCAGACGGCGTCCGTGGCGGGCACCGCGAGCCGGTTGTCGAAGCCCGGCACGCCGAGCGCGCTGAGCAGCGATGGCGTGACGTCGACAAGGGATCGCATGTGGGCACTCTATCTTATATGCCTTGACAAGTAGATACGTACAGAGGCATATTTGCGGTGTGACGGACGCGCTCTGGTCGGCACTGGTCGATCCACACCGCCGGGCGGTGCTCGACCTGTTGCGGCAGCGGCCATGCGCGGTCAGCGAGTTGGCGGACGAACTCGGCTTCAGCCAGCCGATGACGTCCAAGCACCTGCGTGTACTGCGCGAGGCCGGCCTGGTGCGCGTACGGACACAGGCACAGCGGCGCATCTACACGATCGACGCCGACCGCATGGCCGAACTGGACGCGTGGCTGGCCCCGTATCGGCGGCTGTGGAACGACAGGCTGGATGTCCTGGGCCGCCACCTGGACGCTGACCCGAAGGAGAAGTGATGGACCTCGGCACATATATCGAACACGAAGGCCGGCCGGCGGTGCGTTTCGAGCGCGCGTACCCGCACCCGGTGTCCCGCCTGTGGGCCGCGATCACCGAGCCAGGTGACCTGTCGCACTGGTTCCCCGCCACGGTCTCGATCCGGCGCCCGGACGTCGGCGGCACGATCGAGTTCACCGGCGACCCGAATGCGGAGCCAACCGCCGGCACCATCCTGGTGTTCGACCCGCCAACCCGCCTGGCCTACACGTGGGGCGCCGACGAACTCCATTTCCACCTGAAACCCAACGGCGACAACGCATGCACACTGACGCTGATCGACGTCCTCGAGTCCCGCGATGCAGCGGCCCGCAACGCGGCCGGCTGGACGGTGTGCCTGCTCGAACTGGACCACCACATCGCCGGGGAGCCGACCAAGGGCCCACACAGCGACACGGCCGAACCGTGGCAGCCGCTGTACGACAGCTATGTGGCGGCCGGCATGCCAGCAGGCGCCCCGATTCCGGGTGTGACCGCCTGACGCCCGCTATCGACGTACCCAAACAAATCGGGATCGTTCGTCGAGTCTTTGTCGAGTTTCTGGCCAGTCCGGATGTTTGTGGCACGCCGCAGCGGCGATCTCCCGCCACTGCGGCGCCGGGTCGCACGCTGGTCGTCCATTAGGCGGTTTACAAGCGCCGCTTGCCTTCCGCAGGCTCAAGAGGGTTGTTCGTGGTTCTGGCTCGCCAGGCCCAGTCCGGCCACGACAGAGCGGAGGGCAAGGGATGCCCAGCCAGACGGCCGAGCGCATGGAGCGAGTCGACGCAACGAA
>DATBCR010000018.1:0-12047 GCA_036270375.1 Pseudonocardiaceae bacterium
GGGCACGCCGCCGTTCCACACCGTCGCGCTGCACGGCATGGTCCGCGACCAACACGGCAAGAAGATGTCGAAGTCGCACGGCAATGTGGTGGACCCGCTGCTGTGGGTGGACGAGTACGGCGCGGACGCGCTGCGGTTCACCCTGCTGCGCGGCGCGAACCCGGGCACCGACGTGCCGATCAGCGAGGAGTGGGTGGACGGCTCCCGGCGGTTCGGCACCAAGCTGTGGAACGCCACCCGGTTCGCGCTGGCCAACGGCGCGACCGTGGACACGCCCGTGCCGCCGCGCGCCGAACTGACCGACGCGGACCGCTGGATCCTGGACGCCACCGACCGCCTGGTGTCCGAAGTGGACGGTTACTTCGACGCGTTCGAGTTCGCCCGGCTCGCGGACACGCTGTACCACTTCACATGGGACGAGTTCTGCGACTGGTACCTGGAACTGGCGAAGGTCCAGATCGGCGAGGGCGGCGCACGGGCGGACGCGACCCGCGCCGTGCTCGGCCGCGTGCTGGACGTGGTGCTCCGCCTGCTGCACCCGGTGATGCCGTTCGTCACGGAGCGTCTGTGGACGACGCTGACCGGCCGCGAGTCGGTCGTCATCGCGGACTGGCCGACGGTGTCCGGCGAGCCGGCCGACGAGGACGCGACGACCCGGATCGAGGCGTTGCGCAAGCTGGTCACCGAGATCCGCCGGTTCCGCAGCGACCAGGGCCTGCCGCCGGGCCGGAAGGTGCCGGCCGAACTGTCCGGTGCCTGCTGCGCCGGCCTGCTGCCGCACGAGACCGCGATCCGTTCGCTGAGCCGGCTGGACGACGCGGGGGACGGATTCGCGGCCACCGCGTCGCTGGAGGTGGCGCTGCCCACCGGCAAGGTCACCGTCCGGCTGGACCTGTCCGGCGTCATCGACGTGGCCGCCGAGCGCAAGCGGCTGGCGAAGGAACTGGCGGCGACCGAGAAGGAACTGGCGCAGTGCGAGGCGAAACTGGGCAACCCCCAGTTCGTCGACCGCGCCCCCGCCGACGTGGTCGCCAAGATCACCGCCCGCCGCGAGACCGCGCTGTCCGAGATCGAGCGCCTGCGCAGCCAACTGGCCGGGCTCCTAGACTGACAAGGTGATTGACCGCTCGTCCAAGCAGACGTCCCCGGCCGACGAATTCGCGTCCGTCGAGGCCGAACTGAACACCCGTTGGCCGGAAACGAAGATCGACCCGACCCTGGACCGCATCCGGGCACTGCTGGACCTGCTCGGCGACCCGCAGCGCGCGTACCCGCTCGTGCATGTCACCGGCACGAACGGCAAGACGTCCACCACGCGCATGGTGGACAGCCTGCTGGCCGCCACCGGACTGCGCACCGGCCGGTTCACCAGCCCGCACCTGCAGGTGGTCACCGAGCGGATCAGCGTCGACGGCGCCCCGATCAGCCAGCAGCAGTACGTCGATGCCTACCGCGACATCGCGCCGTACGTGTCCATGGTGGACGCCGCACAGCCCAACCCGCTGAGCAAGTTCGAGGTGCTGGTCGCGATGGCCTACGCGGCTTTCGCGGACGTGCCGGTGGACGCGGCCGTCGTCGAGGTCGGGCTTGGCGGCACCTGGGACTCGACCAACGTGGCCGACGGCCGGGTCGCGGTGATCGGGCCGGTCGGCGTCGACCACGTCGAATACCTCGGGTCGGACGTGGTCGGCATCGCGCGGGACAAGGCCGGCATCATCAAACCCGGCTCGGTGGCCGTCATCGGCGAGCAGCGGCCCGAGGTGCTTGTCGAGCTGCTGCGGCGGGTCGCGGACGTGGACGCGTCGGTGGCGCGGGCCGGCCAGGAGTTCGGCGTACTCGGCCGGGAGATCGCGGTCGGCGGCCAACTCTTGCGGCTGCAGGGCCTAGGTGGCGTGTACGACGAGATCTTCCTGCCGTTGCACGGCCGGCACCAGGCCGACAACGCCGCCGTCGCACTGGCCGCGACCGAGGCGTTTCTCGGTGCGGGAGCACAGAACCAGCTCGACATCGACCTCGTGCGCGATGCCTTCGCCACGGTCACCACACCCGGTCGCCTTGAACCGGTCCGCTCGGCACCGACGGTCCTGCTGGACGCCGCACACAACCCGCACGGCGCACGGGCCCTTGCCACCGCGCTCAACGACGAGTTCGACTTCCGCACGCTGGTCGCGGTCGTCGGCGTGATGACCGACAAGGACGCGCGCGGCATCCTCGACGCCCTGGAACCGGTGGTCGCCGAGGTCGTGCTGACCGCGAACAACTCGCAGAGGGCGATGCCGGCCGACGACCTGGCCGCCGTGGCGCGGGAGGTGTTCGGCCCGGCCCGGATCGTGGTCGAACCCAGACTGGACGACGCCATCGAGACCGCGATCGGCCTTGCCGAACAGGTCGGCGAACCGGGACAGCCGCTGTCCGGCGCGGGCGTGGTGATCACGGGCTCCGTGGTGACGGTCGGCGAGGCACGGGCGCTGTTCGGCAAGGAGCCGGTATGACCGACGTGACACCGGCCGATCGAACGCCGGCCGACCCGGCGCTGGCCGAGCCGCCCCCGGCCGGGCCAGTGCCGGCCGACCCGATGCCGACCCCGGCCGGGCCGCCCCCGGCCGACCTGGTACCTGCCGGGCCGGCGCTGGCCGGGCCAGTGCCGGCCGACCCGGTGCCGACCCCAGCCGAGCCGCCCCCGGCCGACATGGCGCCTGCCGAGCCGGCGCTGGCCGACCCGGCATCGGCTGTGCCCGCGCTGGCCGTCGACCCGATGAAGGGCTTTCGCGGGGTGATGGCCGGCACCCTCGTGCTGGAGTCCGTCGTGGTGGCGCTGGCCCTGCTCGTGGTTGCGAAACTGGACGGCGGCCTCGGCACCGGCGTCGGCGCGGTGGTCGGCGCGGTCGCCGTGCTGCTGCTGGTGATCTGCGGCCTGCTGCGGCAGCCGGTGGCCGTCCCGATGCTCTGGGTCGGCCAGCTCGCCCTGATTGGCTGCTTCTTCTTCGGCGCACCGGCTGTTGGTGCGATCGGCGTGCTGTTCGCGCTGGTCTGGGGATACCTGCTGTGGCTGCGGCGGGATGTGGCAAGTCGGATGGCGGCGGGTCGGTTGCCCAGCCAGCCGCCGACCGGGCACAGTGGGTGACCAGGAGCTGATCGGGCGGGAGCAAGAACGATGACAGGACCTATCCCAGGCCAGGGGGACACCCCACAGCCCTGGGGCGGTCGGCAGGACGGGCCACCGGCACCGGATCCGATGTACGGCAACGGATACGGGGACGCACAAGACGGCGACACGTACGACGGCGACACGTACGACGGCGACGCGTACGACGACGACTCGCCCGGCCCCGGTCGCAGTCCCGCGCTGATCCCGGCGATCGTGGCCGCCGTGCTGGTGCTGCTCGGCGGCGGCGCGTCGATCTGGTGGTTCGCGGCCGGCCCCGGCCACCGCCTGAGCCCGTCGCCGGTCGCGGTCAGCAGCAGCCCGCCGTCCCGACCGTCGCGCCCACAGAACCTGCGGTCCACGTCCACCGCGCCGAGTTCGGCGCTCAACTCGGCGTCCGCGTACGACATCGGCACGTGCTTCGACGAGCAGCCAGGCACCGCTCCCGGCAAGGTCCAGCTCAACCCGGTCCCGTGTGGCGGCACGCAGGCCGTGTTCGTGATCAACGAGGTGGTCGCCACCGCGGCCGCCTGCGACGCGGACGCTGGCGTCGACTACAGCCAGCACGGCTACGAGGTGCCGGACGAGACCGCCGCCGTGACGTACTGCGCGTCGCTCGTGGTACCCGTCGACAATTGTTTCGTGCTCGGCAGCAGCGCACCGATCGCCACCGCGGCCTGTGGTTCCGCGCCGAACGTGGTGCGGGTGCTCGCGATCGAGTCCGCGCCGAACGTAAAAGCCGCGTGCACCGACAAGACCGACCCGGACGTGTGGTTCTACCAGTCGCCGAAGTCGGGTCAGTACGCGTGCGTCTCCCGTCCGGTGGTGACCGGAACACCGACACCACCGACAACCACCCCACCGGCCGGCTGACCGGGCAAGCACCCGGACCGTCTACGCTGCACCCGACCGTTTCGGCATTCGACAGAGGAGTTCCACAGCCGTGTCTGAGCGCACCCTGGTGCTGGTCAAGCCGGACGGCGTCAGCCGCGGCCTTGTCGGCGAAGTGATCTCGCGGATCGAGCGCAAGGGCCTCACCCTCGCCGCGCTGGAACTCCGGCATGTCGACCGGTCGCTCGCCGAGCAGCACTACGCCGAGCACGACGGCAAGCCGTTCTTCGGCAGCCTGCTCGAGTTCATCACGTCCGGCCCGGTGGTGGCACTCGTCGTCGAGGGGCCGCGCGCGATCGCCGCGTTCCGCCAGATCGCCGGCGGCACGGACCCGGTTGAGAAGGCCGTGCCGGGTTCGCTGCGCGGCGACTTCGGCACCGAGGTGCAGTACAACCTGGTGCACGGCTCGGATTCGGCGGAGTCCTCGGCCCGTGAGATCAAGCTCTGGTTCCCCACCATCTGATCGACACCGCCGGACCTGCCGAGGTCCGCACGAAACTCGGGCGAGACTGTCGGATCATCTGGCTATGGTCGTTGGGTGACATTCGCCCCAAGCGACGCCGAGAGCGCTCTCGTGTCCGCGACCGGACTGGTCAAGCGGTTCGGTTCGTTCACCGCGGTGGACGGCATCGACGTGCACGTCCGGCCCGGCGAGGCGTTCGGCTTCCTCGGTCCGAACGGCGCCGGCAAGTCGTCCACCATGCGCATGGTGGCCTGCGTCTCGCCACGATCGGGCGGTGAACTGCGGGTGCTCGGCATGGATCCGGACGTGGACGGGCCGGCGATCCGGGCCAGGATCGGCGTGGTGCCGCAGTCGGACATCCTGGACCACGAACTCAGCGTCCGGCAGAACCTGCAGGTCTACGGCCGGTACTTCGGCCTTTCCCGGGCGCAGGTGCGGGCGAAGGCCACCGAACTGCTGGCGTTCGTCCAGCTCGCCGACCGCGCGGACGACGACGTGGAACCGTTGTCCGGCGGCATGAAGCGCCGGCTGACGATCGCGAGGTCACTGGTGAACGACCCGGAACTGCTGCTGCTCGACGAGCCGACGACCGGCCTCGACCCGCAGGCCCGTCACCTGGTCTGGAACCGGCTGTTCCAGCTCAAGCAGGACGGCGTCACGCTGATCATCACCACGCACTACATGGACGAGGCCGAGCAGTTGTGCGACCGCCTCGTGGTGATGGACGGCGGCCGGATCGTGGCCGGCGGCACACCCGCCGAACTGATCGCCAGGTACTCCACCCGCGAGGTGCTCGAACTGAGATTCGCGCCAGGCGCGCAGGCGGCCGCGGTGCCGACGGTGCGGGCATTCGCGGAGCGAACAGAGGAACTGCCCGACCGGCTCCTGCTGTACACAAAGGACGGTGAGGACGCGCTCGCGGCGGCGCACCAGGCCGGTGTCCGGCCGCAGTCCAGTCTCGTCCGCCGCAGCTCCCTTGAGGACGTGTTCCTCAGGTTGACCGGCCGAAGCCTGGTGGACTGAACCATGAGCGATGTACTGGCGGCGGCCGACTCCGTCAAGACACTCCACCGGGCGACCGGCCGGCAGGTCGGCTGGCTCCGGGGCGGGCTGCTGGACCTGGAGTCGATGTGGACCTGGTACCGCAGAAGCTGGAAGGCGACGGTGTTCTCCAGCGTCGGCCTGCCCGTGCTGTACCTGCTGGCGATGGGCCTCGGGTTCGGCTCGCAGGTGCGCGCGGGCTCCGTGCCCGGGGGCATCACCTACGTCGCCTATCTCGCGCCCGCGCTGCTACCGGCCGGCGCGGTGCAGACGGCGGTGGGGGAGTGCACTTTCCCTGTGCTGTCCTCGTTCCAGTGGTCCAAGAGGTACGTCGCCGTGACCGCGACCCCGATCACGCCTGGACAGCTGCTGTTCGGCCAACTGCTCTGGGTCGGTTCCCGGCTGCTGGTGTCCGGCACCGCGTACCTGGTGGTCGCGTTGGCCGTCGGCGCGGTGACCGGGCCGGGAATCCTGCTGTCGCTGGTGTTCGGCGTGTGCACCGGGTTGGCGTTCGCCGCACCGGTGATCGCGTTCGCGGCGACGGTGACCAGTGACGGGCGGGCGTTCAACCCGGTGTTCCGGTTCATCGTGCTGCCGATGTCGTTGTTCGCCGGCACGTTCTTCCCGATCACGCAGCTGCCGGCGTGGGTACGGCCGGTGGCCTGGTTCACGCCGATGTGGCACGGCACCGAACTGGCCCGCGGTGCCGAGTTCGGCACGCTCGGCTGGGGCGCCGCCCTCCTGCACCTCGGCTACCTCGCGGTGCTGTTCACCGTCGGCGTGCTGCTCGCCCGGTGGCAGTTCCGCGTCCGGCTGAATAGTTGACGAACGGACGGGCATGACACAGGACACCCTGACCGACGCGCGACCCGAGCCCGCGTTCGCCCCCTCGGCCCGGCCGACGGGTCTGCTGCTGCGCGTCCTCCCGACCGGCGCCTACGTCGGCCGCGCGAACATGTTGGTACGCAGGGCATGGCTGGTGAACCGGCGGGCGTGGATGACCGTCGTGTCCGGCTTCTTCGAGCCGGTGTTCTACCTGCTGGCGCTCGGGGTCGGGTTCGGCAGGCTGGTCAGCCATGTGGTTGGGCCGGGCGGCGTGTCCATCACGTACACCGCGTTCGTCGCGCCCGCGCTGCTCGCCGCGTCCGCGATGAACGGCGCCGTGTTCGACTCGACGTTCAACATCTTCCACAAGCTCAAATACGTCAAGCTGTACGACTCGATCCTGGCGACACCACTGGGTCCGGTGGACATCGCGCTCGGCGAGATCAGCTGGGCGCTGCTGCGCGGCGCCCTGTACGCGGCCGGCTTCCTGACGGTGATGACGGCGATGGGCCTGATCACGTCACCGTGGGGCCTGTTGGCGTTGCCGGCGGCGCTGCTGATCGCGTTGGCGTTCGCGTCGATCGGCATGGCGGCCACCACGTTCATGCGGTCCTGGCAGGATTTCGACCTGGTGAACCTGGCGATCCTGCCGATGTTCTTCTTCTCTACCACGTTCTACCCGCTCACCGTGTACCCGGGCTGGCTGCGGGTGGTGGTGCAGTGTTTCCCGCTGTACCACGGTGTCGCGCTGATGCGTGCGCTGACGACCGGGTTCGTCGGCTGGGGACTGCTCTGGCACGTGCTGTACTTCGTTGTGATGGCGGCGATCGGCCTCACCGCGGCCGGCAGGCGCCTGCGCACCCTGCTGTTGAAGTGACATGCCGGCGGGGCCGGGCAGTGAGTCCCGGCCCCGTCTGGGCATGACGAGTGAGTCTGGGTTCCTCCTTCCCTCTCTCGTTAGCTGACCGAGAAGTCGTCCGCGTTCACGGTGCCCTGGGCGTACCAGCCGTGCACGAAGATCGTGACGCTCGTGGTGCTGGCGCCAGTGGTGAACGAGACCTTCAGCTGGGTGTACGACGGCGCGGACTGTGTGAAGGTGCTGGTGTCCGAGCTGCCGGTGCCGATGTCACCGATGAAGGCGTAGTTGCCCTGCACCCACGCGGAATACGTGTAGGTGTGGCTTGGCTGCACCGCGATCACCTGGGTGCACTGGGCGTCGTCGCTGTTGTTCGCGGCGGCCGCCAGTGCGTGTGTGCCAGCGTGGACCGGCGAGGCGACCACACTGCCGGTGCCCGCGTCACAGACCCACGGGGACAGTGCGCCGGACTCGAAACCGGGGTTGCCGACCAGGTTGCCGCCGCCGGTGCCGCCGCCGGTCGTGGTGGTCGGGGGTGCCGTGGTGGTCGTCGGAGGTGCGGTGGTCGTGGTCGGTGGCGGGTTGGTGGTGGTCGGGTGTGCCGTTGTCGTCGTGGTGGGCGGCGGGTTCGTCGTGGGTGGTGGGTTGGTGCACGTCGACGTGCTACCCGCCAGGTCGTTGACGACGTCGTTGAACAGGGTGTTCGTCGGGTCGTCCAGGTCGTACATCGAGAACATCATGGTGCCGGCCAACCCGTTGCAGTGCACGTAGTCGGTGCGGGCCTTGATGGACTGGGCGTCCTCACCGGTCCAGAACGTCGTGCCGTCGTAGAAGTACGCCGACTGCGAGACCGGATCCCAGAACGTGTCCGCCGGGTTGTTCACCACCGAACTGATTTCCTTGTACATCTGGATTCCCGGTACGTTCCCGCTGAGCGCGGCACCGGGGGCCGGGGCGCTCGCGGTCTGGTACAGACCGTGGTTCGCGCCGGCCGGGACTCCCGTCCAACCTCGGAAGTAGAACGGAATACCGAGGGTGAGCTTGTTCGCCGGGAATCCGCCCGGGATGCCGTACGCCGCATCGCCTTGGGTGTAGGCCTTGATCGCGGTGTCGGCGGAGTATTTCTGGGTGCCGGGTGCGACCGGGGTCATCGGGTCGTTGGGGGACTGGAACAGTTGGTCGGCGAAGTTGGTCGGGCCGGTGGGTTCGAATCCGCCGTGCATGTCGTAGGTCATGACGTCGGCGAAGTCCAGGTACTGGGCGATCTGGTTGGTCTGGATCTTGGAGATCTTGTCCTGACCGGCCGGGACCGCCGCCGTGAGCGCGTACGTCTTGCCCTTCGCGGCGCCAGCGGTGTTCAGCTCGTTGCGGAACTCCTGTAGCAGCAACGTGTAGTTGGCGGTGTCATTGGCCGACACGTGGTTGCCGAGGTGGCCACCGTTGGAGCCGGGGTACTCCCAGTCGATGTCGAAACCGTCGAAGATGTTGGCCGCCGTGCCAGGGCCACCGAATCCGCCCTGGGATGGGATGTTGCCGTTGATGAACATGTCGATGCACGAGGACACGAGCTTCTGCCGGGACGCGGCGGTGGCCGCGGCGTCGGAGAAGTACTTCGAGTAGGTCCAGCCGCCGAGCGACAGCAGGATCTTGACGTTCGGGTGCTTCGCCTTGAACTCCTGGAGCTGGTGGAAGTTGCCTGCGATCGGCTGGTTGAACACGTCGGACGAGCCGTCCACGCTCTGGGCGGAGCTGTATTCCTTCTGGTAGTCGGCGGTCGAGTCCTCGGCGCCGTCACCGGCGTTCGGGTCGCTCTCGCCGGCCGGGTCCTGGACGGTGCTCTTGGTGGTTTCGAAGCAGGTCAGGTTGACCGGGTCGATGTTCTCGAAGTCGTAGATCAGGTAGTTGAGTTTGTTGGCGGCACCGGAGGCGTCGACGTTGTGCAAGAAGTAGTTGTTCTGGTAGATCGACCACTGGTCGTAGTAGGCCACGGTGATACCACCAGAGCCTCCCGCCGCGGCGGGTTGTGACCCTGCTGACGCGCTCTGGCCGGCGGCGACACTCAGCCCACCCAAGATCAGTGCACTGGCCGCCCCCACCGCCAATGACATGCGCATGTCCTGCCTCCTGTTACCTGCCCAAAGGTTCAATTGTGAATGCTGGTGCGCGCACCGGGTGCCGGTTCTGCTGTCGCAGGCACCCGGTGCGCGAGCTGGTGTTCGGCGCCGCCGTCAGCGGCACCCGTTGTCCGTCAGCAGGGCCCGTTGTCGACCCACACGCCCGCGGGGCCGCCCGGCGTGTCGTTGAACGTCCACCACTTGGCTGTCCACTTGTGACCGTTGAAGCTGACCGACATGCCGCCGGTGAAGGCGGTTGTGCCGTTCCACGGGGTCAGGCCGGCGCAGCCGCCTCCGCCAGTGCCACCACCGGTCGTCGTGGTGGGCGGAGCGGTGGTGGTCGTGGGCGGCGGTGGTGGTGGCGGTGTGGCGCCACCGAACATCGCGGTGAACTTCGTGAAGTCCCACGCGCCCTGCGCCACGCTGCTGCACGCACCGGACAGCGTGCCGTTGTTGTCCGGCGGGTTGCACTGCCGGTCACGGTTGAGGGACCAGTAGGTGAACCGCGCGAGCCCGTTGCTGGTCGCGAAGTTCAGCACCGACTGGAAGTCGGCCTGGAAGAACATCTCGGCCGAGTCCGTGCGGCCGTTCATGCCGGAGAAGCCCTCGTGCTGGAACGCCGTCGCGCTGCTCCATCCGAAGGTGTTCATCAGCAGGCCGTGGAAGGCGTTGAGCGCCGAGATCTGGCTGGACGCGCCGCTGAATCCACCGTCGAACGGCATGATGCTGAAGTTGTTCGGCACAAAGCCGTCCGCCTTGGCGGTGTTGAGCACGTTCTGGCCGAAGAAGCCGGTGCCCGCCGAGGTGCCCGCCGTCGTGATGGAGACGTACAGGCCGGGGTTGTTCTGCTGCAGGATCTGCGCGGCGCCGACCTCGTTGTTGATGGCGGCGGTGTTCTCGTACTCCGGTTCCTCGAGGTCGAAGTCGACGGCGTGCAGCGAGTACTTGTTGATCACGGCCTGCTCGGCGGCCGCGGTCGCCGACGCGGATCCACAGGTCTGGCCGAGCTTGGTGCCACCGAAGCCACCGAAGGACACCGAGACGTCCCCGCCGCCCGCTCGAACGGCATTGATGACACCCGCGACCGTGGAGTCGGAGGACACCTCGGCGGTGCCGTCCCATGCGGCGCTACATCCGCCGTCGGACAGCACGAACGCCAGCTCGAAACTCTTCTGACCCGTCGCGGCCATCACCTGCGTGAGGTCGGGCGGGGTGTTGTCTAATGGCATGACGTACGGCGCCGCGCCGTACCAGTTGCCTCCCAGCGCGTTGCTCTGGACGTTGCTCTGCGCGTTGCTGCTGACGGCAGCGCTCGGAGCGGCACTGCCGGCGCCAGCTAGAGCGACCATCGCTCCAGCTGCCACCACAGCGACCGCGAGCGCGGACATCGCCGTTGACCGTCGCACCCTGTCCTCCTAGTCGAGCCCCCTGCGTCCGGTTCTTCAGCCGCCGCCCTCGGCACTCTCCCCGTGCGCGGGCCCACCCGGCGGCCTTGAGGTGGCCAGGAGTAGCCATCTCATTACTTGATAATCCGAATGTGGCCTAGACCACTTGCGCTGTCAAGAGCATGGACTAGACCAATTTCTGACATATGGACCGCTCGCCGGTGCTGGTCCGTGCCGGATTTCGGCCGTCTCGACCCCGGCTCCGTGCTGCCGATCCGGGCGGACGGACTACCCTGACTCAGGTGGGTGCCGAGTCCGTTTTCCCCAGGTTGGAGCCGCTGCTGCCACGGGTGCGCAAACCCGTGCAGTACATAGGTGGTGAACTCAACGCCACGCAGCGGGACTGGTCGGCGGCGGACGTCCGGTGGTGCCTGATGTACCCGGACGCGTACGAGGTCGGCCTGCCGAACCAGGGCGTCATGATCCTCTACGAGGTCCTCAACGAGATGCCCGGCGTGCTGGCCGAACGCACGTACGCGGTGTGGCCCGACCTGGAAGCGCTGCTGAGGGAAAACCACATACCGCAGTTCACAGTTGACAGTCACCGGCCGGTAGGCGCTTTCGACATACTCGGGGTGAGCTTCGCCACCGAACTCGGTTACACGAACCTGCTCACCGCGCTCGACCTGGCCGGCATCCCACTGCATGCCGCTGACCGGACGGTGGACCATCCGGTGGTGCTGGCCGGGGGACATGCGGCGTTCAACCCAGAGCCCATCGCCGAGTTCATCGACGCGGCGGTGCTCGGTGACGGTGAGGAGGCCGTCGGCGAGATCACCGCGATCGTGCGCGCGTCGAAAGCCGAGGGACGGCCGGGTGGTCGGGACGAGTTGCTGACGCGGCTGGCGGAGACCGGTGGTGTGTACGTGCCTCGGTTCTACGACGTGGCCTACGGTTCGGACGGCGCGATCAGTTCGGTCACGCCGAATCGTGCGCGGGTGCCGACCCGGGTTTTCAAGCGCACCACCATGGATCTGGACTCATGGCCGTACCCGAAACAGCCGCTGGTGCCGCTCGCGGAGAGCGTGCACGAGCGGATGAGCGTGGAGATCTTCCGTGGCTGCACCCGGGGGTGCCGGTTCTGCCAGGCCGGCATGATCACCCGGCCGGTGCGTGAGCGGTCGATCGACGGCATCGGGGCGATGGTGCAGCGGGGTTTGGACGCCACGGGGTTCGAGGAGGTCGGGCTGCTCAGCCTGTCGAGCGCCGATCATTCGGAGATCGCCGGTGTGGCGAAGGGGTTGGCGGATCGGTACGAGGGCACCCA
>DATBCR010000019.1:0-3168 GCA_036270375.1 Pseudonocardiaceae bacterium
CACTTGAGCGCGAGCCCGAGACCGCACACAAGCAGCAGCCCGCCGATGCCGAGCGTGATGACCACGGCGACCGCCGCGGCGAGGAACAACGCCAGCAGGGCAACGGACTGCCGCAGGGTCGGCGCCCACCCGCCGACGGCGCGTTCCAGCAGGCGCAGGAAGTCCCGGTCGCTCGACGGAGTGACCACCGGCGGGCGTGCGGGTGGCGCACTCCTGGTGGGCTTGCGCCTCGGCGTGGCGTAGTAATCGGCATCCAATCGGGTGAGCCGGCGGACGGGCACCTGCCCCTGAGCAGCCGACGCCTGATCGGTTCGATCGGGTGATCCAATCCGACCTGGATTAATCCGCTGAGCCGGTTCTACACTGGTCACGTTGGTACTCATTTCTGACGCCTTCACGTGAGTGGCAGCGCTGCCCGGTCTCCTGCGCGAACAGGAGGCCGGGAGTCATGAGGTTCCCGGTGGTGTTGTGGAATGCGGGTTTCGGCCGGCAGGCCACAACACTCGCCGGGGGCCCTTGCGCGTTGCCGGGTGTCAGTTTGCCCGAACGGACACACATCACGCCAGGCGCAACCGTGCCCGTCCACGGGCCGCCGCATTGCCGTGTCGAACCGCAAAATGCCTCGTCAATGGGCATTCCACGGACCGCAACGGCCGGTGCGGCATTCGCCCAACCGGCAAACTTCACCCGATCGCGTGACGATAACGGGTATTCACTACGCATTGTGCAAGATGACGGTGTTCTGACGCGGAAATGCCACCCGTTCCGCCGATCAAGTCCAGTTGCGCGGCGTCGGATACCGCAGTCGGCCTAGTTCACCGCGGGTAGGTCGGCGGACGCGGCGACCGCCCGATCCGGTATCGGGGCCTCCGCGGCCAGACCCCGCGCGAGGCACCCGTCGCACGGCATGCCGGCACCCAGCGACAGCACTTCGGCCCCGAGCACCGTCAGTCGCTCCCCGCACAGCGCGGTCACGGTGCCGCCGTGCGGCACCCCGGGCCGCAACTGGACCAGGTGCACGGTCCGCCGACCCTCGCCGACGACGCCGACCTTGTGCCGCAAGGGGATTGTCAGTGTTTCGGAGTAATCCGCACGAAGCCCCCAGCAACCGATCGCGTCCGGATCTTGTGCCGTCCATTCGGCGATGCACGCCAGCACGTCCGGCAGGCCGGCGACGAGGACTTCCAGCACGCGGCCGTGCACCGTACCGGACACCGCGAGCGGCCGGGAGCGGTCGGTCGGGCCGAACACCACACAGGCCGACAGCACCACGTTCACCCACCTCCCGGGTAACTCCTCGTGCCTTGGCGGTTGCGCCGAGATTAATCGTAGAGCACGATTAATCTCGGCGTCGAACGGCGCCACGACATCATGCACCGCACAACGAGGAGACATGATGACCGACTTCGGTATCACCGGCGTGTCCACCGCATTGCCAGTTAACGGCTGGCACTCGGCTCCTTGTGGCCCGAACGGCGGCAACTGCGTGGAGGTGAACCTCGCGGCGCGGGACGCAGCGGGCATTGTCGGCATCCGGGACAGCAAGCCGGTGGCCGGGCCGGCGCTGGTATTCGACTCCGCGCGGTGGCACACCTTCCTGAGCGGCGCGATCGCGGACAACTTCCGCAACGCGTGAGCGAACTTGCGAGCGAACCATCAGCACTGCCAGGCACGCGTGGTCTACTGTCCTTCACCGAAGAATTCGGTGAGTGAAGACGGGAGAACCGGTGCCCGGCACGGCCACCTCACTGCGTATTCGGCTCGGCAACGAGATCAGGGCGGCCCGGATTTCCGCCGGTCTCACCCAGGTGGAAGTGGCTGAGCTGCTCGGTTGCAAGCAGGGCAAGATAAACAAGATCGAGGACGGCACGGTCGCCGTCAAACCCGCCGACCTGGACATCATGCTCGGCGCGTTCGGGGTCGGTGCCGTGACCGCCGAACTCATGCGGGAACTCGCGGCGTCGGGCGACCGGCGTGGTGAATGGTCCGGATACCGGGCCGCGGTGCCGACCTGGTTCCGGACCTTCACCAATCTCGAGCAGGCGGCGTCGGAGATCTTCGGCTGGCACGGCGAGCGCATCCACGGCGCCCTGCAGTCCGAGCACTACATGCTGACCCAGTTCAAGGCCGCGGGCAACATCAACGTGACCGAACTGGTCCGCAACCGGCGGGACCGCAAGCGGGTGTTCGAACTGAAACCGCCGCCGAGCCACCGGTTCGTGCTCGGCGAGGGCGCGTTCCGCCGGATACCCGGTGGGCCGAATCCGGGTGTCGCGCTCGACCAGGTGCAGTACCTGATCAACCTGATCGAGACGCACCAGGACGTTTCGATCCACATCCTGCCCTTCGAGACCCGACTCCCCTACGTCCCCAACGACTTCACCATCATGCGGTTCACCGACGGCACGCCGAACTGCGTGTTCGTCGAACACGTCGCGGGCGGCCTGAAGATCGACAACGAAGCCCAGTTCAAGCAGTTCGTCGAGGCGTGGGACCAACTCCGAGGGCCAGCGCTGGAGAAGGCCCAGACCCTGGACTTCCTGCGGGACCTGGCCGTCGGATTCACCGAGCAACTGAACGGGTGACAACCCATCTGGCACCGTGTTCGGTTGGCTACTATCAGTCATCAATGCTAGCTGGCAGTGCGGAGGAAACAAGATCGTGAACGCAGCCGACCAGGAACCGGCCATCCCCCCCGGCGTGGACCTTGAGCACCCCAGCGTGGCGCGGGTGTACGACTTCTATCTCGGCGGAACGGCGAACTGGGCGATCGACAGGGAGTTCGGCAAGAAGGTGTTGGCCCGGTTCCCGCTGCTGCGCCCGATCGCCAAGGCCAACCGGCTGTTCCTGCACCGCGCGGTGCGCCATCTCGTGCGGCAGGGCGTGCGCCAGTTCGTCGACATCGGCTCCGGCGTGCCCACCATGGGGAACACGCACCAGATCGCGGACGAGCTCGCGCCGGACTGCCGGGTCGTCTACATCGACAACGAACCGGTCGCGGTCGCGCACTCGCAGATGCTGCTTGACCAGAACGGCGACCCGGAACGGCATGCCGCGATCAACGCGGACCTGCGCGAGCCGGACGAACTGTGGCAGCGGGTGCGGGACACCGACGTGCTCGACCTGACCCAGCCGGTGGCGCTGCTGCTGGTCGCCGTGCTGCACGTG
>DATBCR010000020.1:0-2101 GCA_036270375.1 Pseudonocardiaceae bacterium
CCGGACGTGTCCCACGGTCTGGCCGCGGCGGCGGAGCGGCTCACGTTCGGCCCGACCCTGCCCGCCAACGTGATCGACCTGGTGATGACGGGTGCCAGCGACCCGCAGGCCGAGGTGGCCCGGCTGAACGAACTCCTTGCCGCCATCGGGTTCCTGCTCGTGCACTCGGTCGAACTCGACTCGGCGGTCGTCGCCGACGTGGTGCCGATGTCGCCAAGCGCGCGCACCACCGGCGCACGGTCCGAGCTGGCCGGCCCGGACCACCGCGCCGACGGCGACGTGCTCCGCCTGTCCCGCTTCGCCTACCTGCACCAGGTGGACGGCGTGATGGTGCTGGAGAGCCCGTTGAGCCTCTACCGCGCGCGTTTCACCGACGCCCGCCTGATCGGCCTCGTCGGTGCCGCCGCCACCGCCCGACCCGTGCGGGAACTGCTCCGCACCGTCCCGAACCTCGAACACCTTGCCTGTCTCGTGCTGGACCTGTTGGTCGGCACCGGACTGCTGGAGCTGGTCACCCCCACCGGGGCGGCCGGTAGCGCACCCGTCGACCCGGCCAAGCAGGCACGGCGGGCCAGACTACGACAGTGGGGTTTCCATGATCTCCTCTTCCACACCCGCAGCCGATCCGGCCGGCACGACGAGGACTTCGGCGCCACCTTCCGATTCCTCGACGAGATCGAGCACGAGCGACCCGTGCGGGAACTGCCCGTCGGACCGCGAGTGTTCCTTCCAGTGCCTGACCTCGACCGGGTGCTGGCCACGGATCCCCAGCTCACGGTCGCCATGGAGACCCGCAAGTCGATCCGCTCGCCCGGCGAGCGACCTATCGCCGTCGAACAGCTCGGTGAACTCCTCTACCGCACCGCGCGGGTCCGCGCCGTCTACGGACCGGACGCCAGCCGCCAGATGCCCTACCTCGGCGTCGACAAGCCATATCCCGCCGGCGGTGGCGCCGGCGAGCTGGACCTTTGGCTGACAGTTCTGCGCTGTGCCGGGATCGACTCCGGCATCTACTACTACGACCCGGACGGCCACCAACTCGTGCTCGTCAACCCGGACGCGGCCGACGTGGACGCCATGCTGTCCATGGCATCCATCGCCGCCGGCGGTGCCGAGGCACCCGACGTGCTGGTCACGATCACGTCCAGGTTCCAGCGCCTCGGCTGGAAGTACAGCGGCATTCCCTATGCCACCACGCTCAAACACGTCGGCGTCGTCTATCAGACGCTCTACCTGGTGTGCACCGCGATGGGGCTGGCGCCCTGCGGACTCGGTGCCGGCGACATCGACCTGTCCGCGCGCTGTCTGCGGCTGGACTGGGAACGGGAGAGCAGCGTCGGCGACTTCATGATCAGCGCCGCGCCGGACGGCGTGGACCTTTCCCGGCACGACAACGAGGATCTGCCCGGCTGGCAGGGCCGCGACCGGTACCAGTGGCGCAGACGGGCGAGCGCGGCGACCGCCGCCATGACCGCCGCCGCGACGGCCGTCGTGCCGCCGCAGGGAACAGCCCGCTTACCGGACCGGCCACCGGCGGATTAATCCGCCGGTGCGGTATTCCGGCGTACCGGTGAGTATTCTCGTTGATCCTTCCACCGGGATTGTGTACCCCTGTGCACTGTATCTTTTGGTCGATTTGACCGGACATCCATGCGGGCGGTGGTCAGCCGTGCACGGACCGTCCGAACGCCTGACCTGTGCCAACAGTGCGGTTACCGATGCATTCTCGGGGAATGCGCACACCGAATCGCTGAATGGAACGGCGCCGTCTGGTTGCCACCGGACGGTGCTAACTTCTACACATCTCGGCGCCCGCGAGCAGGGTAACCAAAACAGGACAAGGAGCCAGCGATGAGTGACATTCGCACGATCCTGGCGGACGACGCGGCCCTTGTCCGCGGCACGATCGCCCAACTGCTGGCGCTGGAACCGGACATCGAGGTACTCGGGGAATATGGCGACGGTTGTGCGGCACTGGCCGCCGTGCGCGAGTTGGGACCGGACGTCGCGGTGCTCGATGTGGACATGCCCGGCCTGGACGGAATCGCGGTCGCCGAGGCCATCGCGGACACCGACACGCGGGTGCTGATCCTGTCCAGCA
>DATBCR010000021.1:0-8073 GCA_036270375.1 Pseudonocardiaceae bacterium
AGTCCGGGATCAGGTCGATCGAGCCGTCCTTCAACGCCGGGAAGTAGACCTCCCGGCTGCCGATGTCAAGGTGCGTCTTGACCGTGACGCCCTTCGCCTTCAACGCACCCGCGTACACCTCGGCCAGCAGTTCGCTCTCCGTGAAGTTCGCCGAGCCGATGGTGATCGTGCCACCGGAACCCGATGAGCCGCCACTGGACAACGGACTGCTGCTACCGCCACACGCGGTCAGCCCGAGCACCGCCACCGTGGCGGTCACGAGCCCTACGACGGTTCGCTTCATTGACTTAGTTCCCTCTCGTAACGGAGACCGCTGCGTTCCTGGTGCGACGGGATGTCGCACGGCGACGGGATACCCCGGACTCGGCGAGCCCAGGCGAGACGACGAGCCGCTGCACGCCGACCAGCACCAGGTCGACCACGATAGCCAGCACGGCGACCAGCAGCGCACCGGCCAGCATCTGCGCGTAGTCCAGCTGGGCAAGGCCGTCGATGACGTACCGGCCGAGACCGCCGAGCGCCACGTCGGCCGCGATGGTCGCGGTGGCCACGACCTGCAGGGTGGCACTGCGGATGCCGCCGAAGATCAACGGCATCGCGTTGGGCACCTCGACCTTGAGCAGGATCTCCCACTCCCGCATACCCATCCCGCGCGCCGCGTCCACCACGGCCGGGTCGACCGCCCGGATGCCGGCGTACGTGCCGGCCAGCAGCGGCGGGACCGCGAGGACCGTGAGCGCGGCGATCGGCGGCGCGAGGCCAAGACCGAGACCCAGCACGACAATGGTGAGCAGGCCGAGCGACGGCAGCGCGCGCAGGCCGTTCGCGACGCCGACCACGAGCACCCCGCCGCGACCGGTGTGGCCGACGAGCGCGCCGACCGGCAGGCCGATCGCCAGCGCGAACAGCATCGACAAACCGGTGTACTGCAAGTGTTCCAGGATCCGCACCGGCACGCCGTTCGCGCCCTGCCAGTGCGCCGAGGTCGTCAGCCACGTCACGAGTGCCGGCCACACGGCGTGTTCACCCCACCCTCGTCCACGGCGTGGACAGCCGCCCGATCAGCACCAGCACGGCATCCGTGACCAGCGCGAGGATCAGCGACGCCACCACGCCGATCACGATCTCGCCGATGAAGTTGCGGTGGAACCCGTCGTTGAACAGGTTGCCGAGGCCACCGACACCGAGCAGGGCGCCGACGCTGACCAGGCTGATGCTGGACACCGCGGCCACCCGCAGACCCGCGACCAGCACCGGGATCGACATCGGCAGCTCGACCGAGAAGAACCGGCGCAGCGGCCGGAATCCCATCGCGGTGGCCGCCGTGCGCACCTCCCACGGCACCGAACTCAGAGCGTCCACAACGGACCGCACGAGCAACGCGACGGTGTAGATGGTGAGCGCGGCCATGAGGTTGATCGGGTCAAGGATCTGGGTGCCGAGCAACACCGGCAGCACCACGAGCAGCGCGAGCGACGGAATGCTGTAGATGAAGCCGAAAACGTAGAAGATCGTCGCCCGCAGGGCACCGGAGCGGGTGGCCAGCCAGCCGAGCGGGACGGCGAGCACGAAGCCGATCACCACCGGCACCAGAGCCAGGTACAGGTGCTGGCCGGAGAGGCTGAACACCAGGTCCCAATGGTCGTTCAGCCACGCGATCATGTCGGGACCTCGCCGGCCGTGCGCGCCTTCGCCAGCGCGCGCACCACGTCGTCCGCGGTGACGGAGCCGATCACGGCGCCGGTCGCGTCCACCGCGATGCCAAGCGCCGCGGGCGAACTGAGCGCGGCGTCCAGCGCGTTGCGCAGCGAGCCGGCCGTCGTGCCGACGTCCGAGTCCACCTGGTACAGCGAGCCGCCCGAGATCAGCAGGTCCGGGGTGACCGTCGCGGCACCGTCCACAGTGTCCAGTCGGGCCGACGACAGCCAGCCGATCGCGTGCCGCTGCTCGTCGACGGCGACGGCCCAGCCGCCGACGAGTGCCTTGCGGGCGTCCGCGACGGTGCCGCCCAGTTCCACCAGGGACAGTTCACCGAGCGTCAAGCCGGTGGCGGCGAGGAACCCGAGCGCGCGGTAACCTCGGTCCCGGCCGACGAAGGAGGCCACGAAGTCGTCCGACGGGCGGCCGAGCAGGGCAGCGGGTTCGTCGAACTGCGCCAGCACACCGCCGGTGCGCATCACGGCCACCTTGTCACCGAGCTTGATCGCCTCGTCGATGTCGTGCGTGACGAACACGATGGTCTTGGCCAGATCCGCCTGCAGCCGCAGCAGTTCCTCCTGCAGTCCCTCCCGGACGATCGGATCGACCGCGCTGAACGGCTCGTCCATCAGCAGCACCGGCGGATCCGCGGCCAGCGCCCGCGCCACACCGACGCGCTGCTGCTGGCCACCGGAGAGCTGGGCCGGGTAGCGGCGGGCCAGCCCGGCCGGCAGCCCGACGATCTCCAGCAGTTCCGCGGCCCTCGCGCGGGCGGCCCGACGGCCCACACCCGTGAGCACCGGCACGGTGGCCACGTTGTCCAGCACGGTGCGGTGCGGGAACAGGCCGGCGTGCTGGATGACGTACCCGATGCCGCGCCGCAGCACCGGCGGGTCGGACCGCATGATGTCCGCGCCGTCGATGAGGATGTGCCCGGACGACGCGTCGATCATCCGGTTGATCATCCGCAGCGACGTCGTCTTGCCGCAGCCGGACGGACCGACGAACACCGTGATCTTGCCGGCCTCAATGGTCAGGTCCAACTCACGTACCGCGATCGTGCCGTCCGGATACTGCTTGGTCACGGCCTGGAACTCGATCACCCGAGATCCTTCCGGTCGTGACGGCCACTGACCGGCCGTCGCAGGTTCGCACGACCCTAGCCCCCAGCTCTGACGATTGCATGACGTTTCAATATCTGATCACACGCCAATGCGACACAACATGATCACGGAGCGTCAGGAACTGGCGTTGGGCACCGAAAGCGGCCCGGCCGCCAGGAGCGCGTGGAAGTCCTTGACCGGCACCGCGCGGGAAAACAGCCAGCCCTGGTAGGCGTCGACGCCCATGCCGCGCAGCACATGGAACTGGGTCGCGGTCTCCACGCCCTCCGCGACGCAGCTGCGGCCCATCGCCCGCGACATGTCCACCACGGCGCTGGCCACCGCGAAGTCCGACGAGTCGCTGCCGACGCCGGCCACGAACTGCCGGTCCACCTTGATGATCTGGGCCGGCAGCTCCTTGAGCCGGGCCAACGACGAATAGCCGGTGCCGAAGTCGTCGACGGCGAACCGGACACCCCGCCCGACGAGTTCGCCCATCGTGGTCAGCGTCCTCGACGGCAGGTCGATCAGGCTTGTCTCGACGAGTTCCAGCACCACCCGGTCCCAGTCGATGCCGGCTTCCAGCACCGCGTTCGCCACGATGTCGACGAACTCCTGATCGCCGGGCACCAGACCGGCGAGGTTCACCGCGACCGCCACCGGCTTGCCGCAGTGCGGCGGCCATGTCGCGGCCTCGCGCAGCGCGCCGCGCAGCACCCAACGGTCCAGTTCGCGCATCAGGCCGCCCTGCTCGGCGATCGGCAGGAACACGTCCGGCGCCAGCATGCCCCGGTCCGGGTGCGGCCAGCGAACCAGCGCCTCCGCGGTCTGGATCACGCCGTCCGGACCGACCACCGGCTGGTAGTGCAGGACGAGGCTGTCCGTCGCCAGTGCCTCGCGCAACTGGCCTTCCAGGTGCACCTGGCGATCCGCGGACGCGATCAGGGCCGCGTTGGCCAGCGACACCCGGCCGGCGCCGCGCTTCTTCGCGTCGAACATCGCGGCGTCCGCGAAACGCAACAGGTCGGCCGCGGTCGTCGGGCTGCCGTTCGGGACGGCGGCGCCGATCGTCGCGGACACCCGGACCAGCTGGCCGTGCACCGGGACCGCGGTACGCAGCAATGTGGACACCCGGTTCGCCAGGGTGTCCACGCCGCCGACCGCGTCGATGTCGGCGCAGATGATCACGTATTCGTCACCGGAGAGCCGGGCGACCGTGCACCCGGTCGGCAGGCCGCCCTCGAGTCTGCGCGCCAGTGCGACGAGGAGTTCGTCGCCCGCGTCGTGGCCGAGGGAGTCGTTGACCCGCTTGAAGTTGTCGATGTCGCAGAACAGCACCGCGATACCGGCCGGCCGCTGCCCACCGAGCAGGCCACCGAGGAGTTCGTTCACCGCGAACCGGTTCGGCAGGCCGGTCAGCTCGTCGTGGGTGGCCTGGTGGCGCAGCACTTCCGCGGCTCGGCGGCGTTCGGTGATGTCCTGGAACACGACCAGCCAGAACCGCTGCCCGTCGTCCTGCACGGACATCGCGATGTGCAGTTCGCAGTAGACCGGTTCGCCGTCCGCGCGGACCAGCACCTGCTGCGGAATCCGGTGTGTGCCACGGTGTTGGCTGGCTCGGATGGCGGCACTCGCGGTCGCGAACGTCTCCCGGTCGTCCGGGTGCGCGAGTTGCAGCGCGGTTCGGCCGCGCAGTCGTTCCAGGCTGAAGCCGAGCAGGTCGCACAGCGCGTCGTTCGCGTCGACCAGCCGTTCGGACTCGTCGAACAGTCCGATGCCGACCGGCGTCACCGCGACCAGGTCGGTGAACCGCTGGCTGGAGCGCAGCATCCGGGTCTCCGCGGCGCGCTGCTCCGTGATGTCCTGCGCGGTGCCGACCAGCATGCCGGCCTGGTGCGCGCCGGGCAGCGCCGCGCCGTAGCAGCGGAACGTGCGCACCGCGCCGTCCGGCCGGATCACCCGGTACTCGCAGTCCATCGACTTGTGGTCGCGCACCAGCTTGCCGAGCAGGTCCTCGAGCCACTCGCGGTCCTGCGGGTGCACGAGGCCGAGGAACGTCTGATGCGTGACAGGGCTACCGACCGGCAGGCCGAACAGTTCGTAGAGCATCGGCGACCACACGCTCGCGTCGGTGCGCGGGTCCCACTCCCAGGTGCCCATCCGCGCGGCCCGCTGCGCGTCCTCGAACCGCCTGCGGTCGGCCAGCAACTGCCGTTCCAGCAAGCGGTTCTGGGTGACGTCCTGGACCGTGCCGTGCAGCGTGGTGACCTTGCCTCCGCCGTTGTCCTTGCCGCGCACCCGGACCACGTACACCCGCTGCCCGGACACGCCGTTGACCTCGAACTCCAGCGGCTCGTCGAGCACCGCGTCGGAGTGGCGTAGGTGTTCGCGCAGCTTGCGCAGCATCGGGCGCTGGCGTGGGTCGACGCTGCGCAGCAGGTCCTCGCCTGGTTTCTCGCCGACTTCGGCGTACATCTCGTCGAGGGCCTCGCTGCGCTGGATCTGCTCGGTGGCGATGTCGTACGTGAAGCTGCCCATCCTGGCGATCCGCTGCGCGTCCAGCAGCGCGGCCCGGTCGTGGGCGAGGGTGTCCTTGGCCTGGTGCCGGTCGGTCACGTCGCGCGCGTAGCCGGTGATCGGCATGCTCGGCCGCACCGTGTCCGGTCGCGGCCCCGCGATGGCGTGCACCCAGCGGGTCTCGCCGTCCGGCCGGACGATCCGCAGTTCGACGTCCAGCCCTTCGCCGTCCACCTGGTGCCGGCGCCAGCGTTGCCGCGCCCAGTCCGCATCGTCCGGATGGATGAACTCCAGCATCGTCCGCAGGCACGGTTCCACCGAACCGGGTTCGACGCCGAGCAGCTCGTGCAGGCTCGCCGACCACACCGTCTGATGGCTGACGTGGTCGAACTCCCACCAGCCCATCCTGGCCCACTGCTGGATCTCGCCGAACCGGCGGCGTTCCGCGCTGAGCGTGTCGGTCACCGAGACCAGATCGGACACACAGCTCAACAGCACCGCGTCCATGCCGCTGCCCGGCACCCGCCAGCGCACCGCGCGCACGGGCACGCCTTCGTCACCGTTCACGACGAGGCGCAGATTCGGTTCGGTGCCAACGAGAATGTCGCTGAGGTGCCGGCCGACCAGCTTGTCCGGATAGTCGATACCCGCGAGTGCGGCGACCTCGACGCTGGCCCGCATGACTCGGCCGGCGCGGTCGATCAGCAGCGCCGGTGCGTCCGGCAGCCCGGACACGGCGGAGCCCGCCGGCTCGAGTCGCTCGGCCACAGTCTCGCCCTTCCGCTGCACCGCTACGGCGACCGGGTGACGAGTACGACCCAACCACGACTGCCGCTCACTGACAGCAGCCGAGCCACCCCAGACACCTCGGTCGACCTTCACCCAATAGAAGGACCGTAGCGTGTATTCGTCCCAGAACCCAAGGTATCTCTGTCACCGAGTCGTTAGTAGACCAAATCGTGCTGGTCAGCCGCGTCGGACCACGCCGTCGGCGACCGCCGCGGCCGCCACCGCGGCGGCCACCTCGGGCGCGACACGGGGATCGAGCGGGCTGGGCACGATACAGTCCGTAGCCAGATCCTCGGCCGCGACCGCCGCAATCGCATTCGCCGCGGCAAGCTTCATGTTTTCGGTTATCGCCGTCGCGGCCGCGTCCAGCGCCCCCCGGAAAATGCCGGGGAATGCGAGAACATTGTTGATCTGGTTCGGGAAATCGCTGCGCCCGGTGGCCACCACGGCGGCGTACCGGCCGGCCACCGTCGGGTGGATCTCCGGGTCCGGGTTGGACAGCGCGAACACGATCGCCGCCGGCGCCATCCCCGCGATGTGCTCCTCCGCGACCGTGCCGGAGGACAGGCCGACGAACACGTCCGCACCGCGCAGCGCCACCCCGAGATCGCCGCGCAGCCCGTTCGGATTGGTCCGCCCGGCGAGTTCGACCTTCACCGGGTTCAGGTTGGCGCGCCCGGCGTGGATGATCCCCCGGGAGTCCAACACGGTGACATCGGGCACACCGGCCGCCAGCAGGATGTTCGAACAGGCCACCCCGGCCGCGCCGGCACCCGACACGACCACCCGCAGGTCATCCAGCCGACGCCCGGTCGCGGTCGCCGCGCCGCGCAGCGCGGCCAGCAGCACGACCGCGGTGCCGTGCTGGTCGTCGTGCATGACGGGGCAGTCCAGCGCCTCGACCAGTCGCCGCTCCAACTCGAAGCAGCGCGGCGCGGCCACGTCCTCCAGGTTCACCGCGCCGAACGACGGCCGCAGGTGCACCAGGGTCCGCACGATCTCGTCGACGTCCGTGGTGTTCAGCACGAGCGGGATCGAGTCGAGGCCGCCGAACCGCTTGAACAGCGCGGACTTGCCCTCCATCACCGGCAGCGCGGCGCTGGCGCCGATGTCGCCGAGCCCGAGCACGGCCGTACCGTCGCTGACCACCGCGACCAGCCGGTGCGCCCACGTGTAGCGGCTGGCAAGCGCCGGGTTCTCGGCGATGGCGAGGCTGACCTTGGCCACCCCCGGCGTATAGGCGATGGACAGTGCTTTGGCGTCGGACAGCGGTGCTGTCACGTCGATCCCGAGCTTGCCGCCCTCGTGCGCGGCGAAGATCTCGTCATCGGACAGGGCGACGGCCGGGTCGTTCACGGTGGTCACGAGGGTTCCTCCTGGCGGAGAGCGCGGGCGGCGGCGCTGGATCGACGGTGCGTGCGTCCGGCCGTAGCGCTCAAGTGTCGCGGGGTCGACTCGATATCGACTCGGCACGCTGTTGAGAGCGGCATTGCTGACGCGGGTCGGGCTGGTACTCGGGCGGGGTCGCGCCGGCGGCGTACGGGCGCTGGTGCTGCGGCCATCGCACGCCAGGGGTAGGGCGGAGCCGGCGGTGCGCAGACCAACGCTGCGGTCCGGCCAGTCTGCCAGTCACCGACAAGATTGTCTGCGGCAGGGGTCACAATCCGCGCGCCTTTTTCCGGGGCTCGGCGGTGGTCGCAGCAATACGTCCGTCCGTTTTACATGTCCGGCGGCTTTTCCGGCCGGCCGGCACGGTTACGCTGGCCGCCATGGAAGCCCGTGAACTGTCCATCCCCGACGTGTTCGAGTTCAGCCCTCGGTCGTTCCCGGACAGCCGGGGCACCTTCGTGGCCCCGTTCCAGGAGTCGGTGTTCCTGGCCGCGGTCGGCTATCCGCTGCGCGTGGCACAGAGCAACCACAGCGTGTCGCGGCGGGGGGCGCTGCGCGGCGTGCACTACGCGGACGT
>DATBCR010000022.1:0-9273 GCA_036270375.1 Pseudonocardiaceae bacterium
GGCCAGGTCGTCACCGAGCCCGACCACGGCCAGCACCCGCCCGCCCGACGACACCACGGCGCCGTCCGCCCGGCGACGGGTGCCGGCGTGCAGCACGCCGTCGGCGTCCCCGCCGGTGATCACGTCGCCGGTGCGCGGGCGGCCCGGGTAGCCCTCGGCCGCGACCACGACGGTGACCGCCGCGCCCGGCCGCCAGCGCGGCGGAGGCTCGTCGGCCAGGTGTCCGGTCGCCGCCGCCAGCAGCAGCGCGCCGAGCGGGGAGTCCAGCAGTGCCAGCACGGATTCGGTTTCCGGATCGCCGAAACGGCAGTTGAACTCGATCACCTGCGGGCCGGTGGGCGTGAGCACGAGACCGGCGTAGAGCAGGCCGGTGAACGGGGTACCCCGGTCGGCCAGTTCGTCGGCGACCGGCTGGATCACGCTGGCCAGCACGTCGTCCACAAGGCCGGCGGGCGCCCATGGCAGCGGGGCGTAGGCGCCCATGCCGCCGGTGTTCGGCCCCGCGTCGCCGTCGCCGACCCGTTTGAAGTCCTGCGCCGGCAGCAGCGGCACGACGGTCCGGCCGTGCAGCACGCAGAACAGGGACACCTCGGGGCCGTCGAGGAACGTCTCGAGTAGGACCGGGTGGCCGCTGTCGAGCAGGGTCAGCGCGTGCGCGCGGGCCGCGTCAAGGTCGGTGGTGACGACGACGCCCTTGCCGGCGGCAAGACCGTCGTCCTTGACGACGTAGGTCGGGCCGAACCGGGCCAGGGTCGCGTCCAGCTTGGCCGGGTTGTCCACCAGTTCGCTGTGCGCGGTCGGCACGCCCGCGGCCAGCATCACGTCCTTGGCGAACGCCTTCGAGCCCTCGATCCGGGCCGCGTCCCTGGACGGCCCGAAGCACGGGACGCCGGCCGCGCGCACCGCGTCAGCGACCCCGGCCACCAGCGGCGCCTCCGGCCCGACCACCACGAGATCAGCGGCGAAACCGGTGGCCAGCGCGGCGACCGCGGCCGGATCACCGGCGTCGACGGGCATCGACTCGGCGAGTGTCGTGGTGCCGGCGTTGCCAGGGGCGCACGCGAGCGCGGTCACCCCCGGATCGCGCGACAGGGCGAGGACGATGGCATGTTCCCGGGCACCCGACCCGATCACCAGTACGCGCACGGTGCGGGAGCTTAGTCCGGCCGGTCTAACCGATCGGCCCGACGGGGGGTCAGACCTGGCGTTCGTCCACGTAGCACCAGCGCCACGTCTCGCCGGGCTCGAACGAGCGGATCAGCGGATGACTGGTCTCGTGGTAGTGCGCGGTGGCGTGGCGGTGCGGGCTGGAGTCGCAGCAGCCGACATGGCCGCAGGCCAGGCAGAGTCGCAGATGCACCCAGCTGTGGTCGTTGGCGGCGAGGCAGTCCTGGCATCCGCTCCCAGTGGTCGGAGTCACGTCCTCGTCGGGCAGTTCGGCGAGGTGGGCGCAGTCCGCGGTGGTCATCGGGTCCTCCATGGTGGCGGTCGGGACACGACCGATGCGCTTATCGAGGTTGGAAGTTGTAAATGATGAAATCGTCGAACGGATGCACGCCGGGCCGGTTGTCCACCTGGTGGACGGCGTTGTTCAGCTCGTCCAGATGGCTTGCGCTCAGCTCCAGCGGTGCCTCGTCCGGCTGGTAGGTGCTGCCGAGCGGGTAGTCCTCGCCCGCCGTCCGGCTCATCTCGATGTGGCAGCCGAGCACGTGGCTGACCGGGCTGTCGGCGCCGAACGCCACCAGGTTGCGCACGGTCGCCGCGTAGGCCGGCCAGTCGAACACGTACAACCGGCCCCGCAGCAGCGAATCACCGGCAAACATGATGTGGGTGGCACGGTCGTAGAAGACGGTCGCGGCCACCTGGTGGCCCGGTCCCGGGAGGACGTCGACGATCCGGCCGCCGAGGTCGATCTCGGCGCGGCCGGCCGGCCAGTCGAGCAGGCCGTAGTACGTGATCACGTCGGCCAGTCGGGTGCCGACGACCGTGGTGGCGGCTCTGTCGGCGAACTGGCCGTCGGCGGCGATGTGGTCGTCGTGCGAGTGGGTGTGCGCGACCAGGAGCCGGTAGCCGGGCTTCGGATGTGTAATCAGCCAGTCGTCGATCAGGCCGTCCACGGTGGCGCGCAACGGAAACAGCGCGGGGTCGGCGGTGGCGCCGGTGTCCAGCAGAAGCGCGATGTCGGTGCCGAACAGCAGGAACAGGAACGGTGCCTCGTAGTGCACGGACTTGTTCTGCCGCAGGATGATCGTGTCCGGCCGGTACGCGTGTACCTGGATCGGCGGATCGGGATCGAGGTTGCCGGGCGCCACACCGGCATGCCAACGGACGTCTAGGTTCCCGGCCATTTCGGTCAGCCCAGCGGGTCGTGTCGCACGATGGTCTGCTCCCGACCGGGTCCGACGCCGATCACCGAGACCCGCGCGCCGGCCAGTTCTTCGAGGCGCAGCACGTAGTTCCGGGCGTTCGCGGGCAGTTCGTCGAACGTGCGGCAGGTGCTGATGTCCTCGAACCAGCCCGGCATCAGCTCGTAGATCGGCGTCGCGTGGTGCACGTCGGTCTGCGTCATGGGCATGTCCTCGGCGCGGAACCCGTCCACCTCGTAGGCGACGCAGATCGGGATCCGCTCGAAGCCGGACAGCACGTCGAGCTTCGTCAGGAAGTAGTCGGTGATGCCGTTGACGCGGCTGGCATAGCGGGCGATCACCGCGTCGAACCAGCCGGTCCGCCGGGAACGGCCGGTGGTCACGCCGAACTCGCCACCGGTCTTGCGCAGCCGCTCGCCCACCTCGTCGTGCAACTCGGTCGGGAACGGCCCGGAGCCCACGCGGGTGGTGTAGGCCTTCAGGATGCCGAGCACCGCGTTGATCCGGCCGGGTCCGATGCCGGTACCGGAGCACGCGCCGCCGCTGGTCGGGTTGGAGGACGTGACGAACGGGTAGGTGCCGTGGTCGACGTCCAGCATGGTGCCCTGGGAGCCTTCCAGCAGCACGGTTTCGCCGCGTTCGAGGGCCTGGTTGAGCAGCAGGCGGGTGTCCGCGATCCGATCCGCTATTCGTTCGACCTGCGCGAGCACGCTGTCCACGACGTGCTCGGGGTCCAGCGCCTTGCGGTTGTAGACCTTGACCAGGATCTGGTTCTTCAGGTCCAACGCGGCTTCGACCTTCTGGCGCAGGATCTTCTCGTCGAGGACGTCCTGGAAACGCACGCCGACCCGAGCGACTTTGTCCTGGTAGCACGGGCCGATGCCACGCCCGGTGGTGCCGATCTTCGACTTGCCGAGATAGCGCTCGGTGACTTTGTCGATCGCCACGTGATACGGCATGATCAAATGTGAGTCGGCCGAGATCAGCAGGCCTGCGGTGTCGATGTCACGCTCTTCCAACGCCCCCAGTTCCTCCAGCAATGCACCGGGATCGACGACGACGCCGTTGCCGATGACGTTCGTCACGCCGGGGGTCAGGATGCCGGACGGGATGAGGTGCAGCGCGTAGCTCTGGCCGTCCGGCAGGACGACGGTGTGACCTGCGTTGTTGCCGCCCTGGTAGCGCACGACCCACTGCAGCCGGCCGCCGAGCAGGTCGGTGGCTTTGCCCTTCCCCTCGTCGCCCCACTGGGCGCCGATGACCACGATGGCAGGCATGTGAGACTCCTGGAGGATCGACGCGTTGCACGGCCAGGTTCTGCGGTGCTGGTCGGGTTGCGCGAGGGTTTGTACGGGGTCTTGTGCGAGGTTTGCCCGACACCGGCGGGTGTGTACACCAGGGACGAGAGTAGACCAGGAGTTTGATGGTGGGAGCGATAGTGCTGGCATGCGGGCGCGGCGAGGCGGCCGCGACATCACCGATGCTGGCCGGCCGCACCGGGATCGCCGTGCACACGGTGCCCGGCCGCCCCGGCAAGGACGACGTCGACGAGTTGATGGCGGACGTCGGCCCGGACGACCGGGTGGTGGTCGTCGGCGAGGACGGCGACCTGGCGGCCGTTGTGGTGCGACTGTTGCGCACGGAGCGGTTGGACCAGGTGGCCGTCGGATTCGCACCCGTGACGGAGGACTCCGAGGTGGCGATCACGTGGAACCTGCCGTTCGACCTCGCGCGGGCGCTGGACGTGGCACTGGGCGCGACACCGGACCGCGTGCCGCTGATTCGGGACGACAAGGGCGGTGTACTGATCGGCCTCGGGCGCATCGGGCCACTGCGGGGCGTGGCGTACTGCGACGACACGCAGGTGCTACGCGGCCCGGCCAAGACGGTGCGGGTGGTGCCGAGCGGGCCTGGGCTAGAGGTGACGGTGGCACATCGGGGGCTCTTCAACCGGCGGGAACGCAGCACACAGGGCCGCGCGTTCGAGGTCGGCTGCCTACCGACCCGACTGGTGCGGGACGGGGTCGTTTATGAGCGGCCGGTCAAGAAGTGGCACTGGTACCGGCACACGGAGGATCTGCGCTTGATCCGCGGCCTGACCTGAACCCGGCCTGACGCGGCCGGGCCGGCGGCGCCTGGCTCAGGTGATGCCGATGGCGGCGGCCGCTTCGGGGTCGGAGTCGTCGAGGAACTGGCGGCAGCGCTCGTACTCCTCGACCTCGCCGATGGCGCCGGCGGCAGTGGCCAGGGCCGCGAGCGCCCGCAGAAAGCCCTGATTGGGCTCGTGACTGAACGGAACGGGCCCAAATCCCTTCCAGCCGGCACGGCGGAGCTGGTCGAGGCCCCGGTGGTAGCCGGTGCGGGCGTAGGCGTAGGCGGCCACGGGTTCACCGGCCGCGAGCGCGCGCTCGGCAAGAGCGGCCCAGGCAGCACTGAAGTCCGGGTGCCCAGCAGCCACCTCGGTCGGGTCGGTACCCGCGTCCAAGGCCTCCTGCGCGTCCGCATGCGCCGGCAGCCGAGTGGGCGGCGGACCAAGCAAGTTGCCGTCAAACGTCATGGCGACATCCTGCCGGACCTCGGTCGCCGGCCAACATCGGCCACCCAAACGCATGGCTACGCTTCTCACCGCCCACGAGCAGCAGTGTTGCGACGACCGCCAGAAACCCGCCAAGGACGGGGACTGTCTGGCCCGAGCACAGCAGGCCGGTTCGTGCTTGTCTGTACTCGTGAGCCGGGAGATCGCCTCAGTACTGCGTCGGGCCGGTGTGTCCGAAGTGGACGTTTCGGTGCGGCGGCTGGCCGAGTACTCGACCGATGCGTCGCTGTACCGGGTCGTGCCGGCGGCCGTCGTGTTTCCTCGGTCCGATGATGATGTCGAGGCCACGTTGGCGGTGTGCCGGGCGACCGGGACGCCGTTGACCGCCCGGGGTGCCGGCACGTCGATCGCCGGCAACGCCGTCGGAACCGGTGTGGTACTGGACTTCTCGCGGTATCTCGACCAGATCGAGCACATCGACCCGGATGCGGCCACGGCGGTGGTTCGGCCCGGTGTGGTGTTGGACGATCTACAGCGCGCGGCCGGGCGGCACGGCCTGCGGTTCGGCCCCGATCCGTCCACACACAACCGTTGCACGCTCGGCGGGATGATCGGCAACAACGCCTGCGGCTCCCGCGCTCTGGCCTACGGCCGGACCTCGGACAACGTCCGCTCGCTCGAATTGCTCACCGGCACGGGCGAACGCCTCACCGCGACACCAGGCGCCACGGCCTCGCCGACGGTCGACGCGCTGCGCGACGTGATCGCCGCGAACCTGGCGGTGATCCGCACCGAACTGGGTCGGTTCGGCCGGCAGGTGTCCGGCTACTCGCTGGAACATCTGTTGCCGGAGCGTGGTTTCCACCTGCCGGCGGCCCTCGTCGGCACCGAAGGCACGTGCGGTGTGCTGCTGCGTGCCACCGTCGACCTCGTCCGGCCGCCGTCGTCGACGGTGCTCGTCGTGCTCGGCTATCCGGACATGGCGTCGGCCGCCGATGCCATGCCGGCGCTGCTGCCACACCGGCCGATCGCGTTGGAAGGCCTCGACGCCCGACTGGTCGACGTGGTCCGCCGGCGGCGCGGTTCGGTGCCGGAACTGCCGGCCGGCGGCGGATGGCTGTTCGCCGAACTGGACGTAGCCGGCGCATCGGTCGCCGAGTTGGTCGGCTCGGCCGGTGCGTTGGCCAGTCGGGTGGTCACCGACGCACGGGAAACGGCCGCGCTGTGGCGAATCCGGGAGGACGGCGCCGGGCTGGCCGGTGCCGGCGCGCACGCCGGCTGGGAGGACTCGGCCGTGCCACCCGACCGGCTCGGCGACTACCTGCGCGAATTCGAGGCGCTGCTCACCGATCACGGCCTGACCGGCATCCCGTACGGCCATTTCGGCGACGGCTGCCTGCACGTCCGGATCACCTTCCCACTGGCCGAACCCGTTGGCACCACGGTGTTCCGCGAGTTCCTGACCGATGCGGCCCTGCTCGTCGCACGGCACGGCGGATCGCTCTCCGGCGAACACGGCGACGGCCGCGCCCGCAGTGCCCTGCTGCCGCTGATGTACTCGGCAGAACTGCTGCGCTGCTTCGGCGCGGTGAAGGCCGTGTTCGACCCCGACGACCTCTTGAATCCCGGCGTTCTCGTCCGACCCCGTCCGGTGGACACCGACCTGCGGATACCGGCCGCGCGTCGGCTGACGACCGGGCTCGCGTTCGACTACGCCGATGACGCCGGAAGTTTCACCGCCGCTGTGCACCGCTGCAACGGCATGGCCCGCTGCCGGGCCGACGACACGGCATCGGGTGCGGTGATGTGCCCGTCGTTCCTGGCCACCGGGGACGAGAAGGACAGCACCCGCGGCCGGGCCAGGGTGCTGCAGGAGATGGCCAACGGCGGCCTGATCCGCACCGGCTGGCGGTCGCCCGAGGTGCGCGAGGCGTTGGATCTCTGCCTGTCCTGCAAGGGATGCGCGCGGGACTGCCCGACCGGCACCGACATGGCCACCTACAAAGCCGAGGCACTGCACCAGGCCTACCGACACCGCCCACGCCCGGCCGCGCACTACTCGCTCGGCTGGCTGCCGGTGTGGGCACGCCTCGCGGCCAAAGCACCCCGACTGGCCAACGCCGTGCTCAGCGCGCCCGGCCTGTCCCGGCTCGGCAAGCGGCTGGCCGGCGTGGACCGACGCCGGGCGCTGCCCCGCTTCGCGTCCACCACGTTCCGGACCTGGTTCGCCGCGCGGCCGCCGATGACCGGCGATCCGGTGCTGCTGTGGGTGGACACGTTCACCGACCTTTTCACGCCTGACGTGGGGATCGCGGCCGTGCGGGTGCTCGCGGCCGCCGGGTTCGCCGTGACGATTCCGGATCGCCCACTGTGCTGTGGGCTGACGTGGATCTCCACCGGTCAGCTCGACAAGGCCCGCCGGGTGCTCGACCGGAGCGTGGCCGCGCTGACGCGGTACGCCGGTATACCGATCGTCGGCCTCGAACCGTCCTGTACGGCCGTTTTCGCGGGCGACGCCGCCGGGTTGGTCGGCCGAACCGACGTGCCTTCCGTGCGCACACTGGCCGAACTGCTCACCGATCGTCCACAGTGGACGCCGCCGACGCTGGCCGGCGTGCGGGCGCTGGCCCAGCCGCACTGCCACCAGCACGCCGTACTCGGCTGGCAGGCCGACCGGGAGCTGCTGCACAGGGCGGGCGCGGAGGTCACGTCGGTGGGCGGTTGCTGCGGTCTGGCCGGCAACTTCGGCGCCGAACGCGGCCACTACGACGTGTCCGTCGCCGTCGCCGAAACCGCCCTGCTGCCGGCCGTGCGCGCGGCGGGCGCGGACGTCACCCTGCTCGCCGACGGCTTCTCCTGCCGGACCCAGCTCGATCATCTGGCGGGCCGCCAGGGGCTGCACATCGCCCAACTGCTCGCCTCACACCTCGACCCGGACTAGCGTCGGAAGGGTGACCGGACAGCGGGAACTGGCGCAGCGCCTGCGCGCCGAACTGGGCGCGGACGCGGTGATCACCGATCCCGAGGTGACCGCCAGCTACAGCAGGGACATGATGCCGCTCGCGCCGAACGGGCGGCCGCTGGCCGTCGTGCTGCCGTCGAGCGCCACGCACGTCCAACTCGTGGTGCGGGCGTGTGCGGAGGCCGGTGTGCCGATCGTGCCGCGCGGCGCGGGCAGTGGCCTGTCCGGTGCCGCGAACGCCATCGACGGCTGCGTGTCGCTCGTCATGACAAGGATGAACGAGATCCTGGAGATCGACGCGGACAACCGGCTCGCGGTCGTGCAGCCCGGCGTGGTCAACCTGGATTTCCGTACCGCCGTTGAGAAACACGGGCTGTTCTACCCGCCGGACCCGTCCAGCTACGACTGGTGCACGATCGGCGGCAACCTGTCCACCAACGCGGGCGGGCTGTGCTGCGTGAAGTACGGCGTCACCACCGACTCGGTGCTCGGCCTCGATGTCGTGCTCGCGGACGGCGAACTCATGCACACCGGGCGGCGGACCGTGAAGGGCGTCGCGGGCTACGACCTGACCAAGCTGTTCGTCGGCAGCGAGGGCACACTCGGCGTGATCACGGCGGCCACAGTGGCGCTCCGGCCGCTGCCGCAGGCGCCGGGCACGCTGGTCGCCACGTTCGACGACACCGCGTCGGCCGGTGCCGCGGTCAGCCGGGTGGTGCGCGAGGGCATGGTGCCGTCGCTGATGGAGATCATGGACGCCAATTCCATCGAGGCGGCGGAGCGGTACCTGAAGACCCAGGTCGGGCCGGACGGCGGGTGTGCCGCGCTGCTGCTGTGCCAGTCCGACGCCGGCGGGGAGGTCGCGACGCGCGAACTGTCCGCGATCGAGCGGATGTGCGCGGACAGCGGCGCCACCATGACGTACGTCACCGGCGACCTGGCCGAGGGCCGGATGCTGCTGCAGGCCCGGCGGGTCGTGCTGATGGCGCTGGAGACGTACGGCGGCACGTGGCTCACCGACGACGTGTGCGTGCCGAGGACCCGGATCGCCGAGCTGATCGCCGGCTGCCAGCGGATCAGCGCCGAGGTCGGCCTGCGGATCGCGGTGGTCGGGCACGCCGGCGACGGCAACATGCACCCCACCATCGTCTACGACCCGACGTCGCAAGCGGAATTCTCCGGTGCCCGGCGGGCGTTCGACGAGATCCTCGCCGTCGGACTGAGCCTCGGCGGCACCGTCACCGGCGAGCACGGCATCGGCCGGATCAAACGGGAGTGGCTGGCCACCGAGATCGGCCCGGTCGGGATGCGGACGCACCGCGCGATCAAGGCGGCGCTCGATCCGACGAACCTGTTCAATCCGGGCTCGATGTTCTCGATGTCCGAGGTCTAGACCCGGCGACCGGTGC
>DATBCR010000023.1:0-3759 GCA_036270375.1 Pseudonocardiaceae bacterium
ATCACGGCATCCGCCACCTACACCTTCGATCCGAACACCAACAACACGGTCACCATCACCTTCCCCGCCACCACCCAACTGTTCTTCCGTGTCAACATCACGGCGAACACGGGCTGGCCGGCCGGGCAGGTGTCGGAGTTCCAGGTCTGGAACAACTGACCCGACATAGGAAGGTGCGCGGGCGGTCCGTCTCTGACGGACCGCCCGCGTTACATGGAGATGACCGGTCGCCGGGCGGTTTGCCCGGATGCCTCACCAGCCGGCAACGTCACGATCGTTTCGTCGTGACCGGACGTCGGTGTACTTGTGCACGACTCACTCCAGTGAGGCGCACCTAGGGTTCCGCCGGAACCGCGGTTCCGGGCCTGGTCCGAGAGGTGAAAGCGCGCTATTCGGTGTGTTCGACCGCGCGCTCCACGGCGGGACAAAAACCCGGGAGGCACGCCAACGCCTGGCTGCCTTGCGCCGGGCGCCGTCGAGTGGAGACGCGCTGATGAGCGGACTACACGATCGGTACGGCCCGGAAGCCCGATCCGCTGTCGAGGCCGAAGCTTTGCTGCCGACCACGAGATGGGAGGAGGAGGTCGCGAGAGGGTTGGAGGTCGGGCTGGCCGGCGCGGATTCCATTGTGGACCGTCGAATCCCGACCTTCTCCCGGGGTGAGCTGCCGCACTTCGCCGGTATCAACACTTTCCTGAAGGCCCCGTACGTGGAGGACGTACGCACCTGCGGCCAGTACGACGTGGCCGTGCTCGGCGCGCCGTTCGACGGTGGCACCACGTACCGGTCCGGTACCCGGTTCGGGCCGCAGGGTATTCGCAAGATCTCCGCGCTGTACGGGCCGTACAGCTTCGAACTGGGCGTCGACCTTCGCGAGTCGATTACGATCGCGGATCTCGGCGACGTCTTCACCATCCCTGGCAACATCGAGAAGACGTTCGACCAGATTTCCAAGGCGGTCGGCCATGTCTACGCCTCCGGTGCCTTTCCGGTGGTCCTCGGCGGCGACCATTCCATCGGCTACCCGACCACAAGGGCCGTCGCCGAGCATCTGGACGGCGGCAAGCTCGGCATCATCCACTTCGACCGCCATGTGGACACCCAGGAAACGGACCTGGACGAGCGGATGCACACCACACCGTGGTTCCACGCGACCGACATCCCGAACGTGCCGGCCGAGAACCTGGTGCAGATCGGCATCGGCGGCTGGCAGGCGCCCCGCCCCGGCGTGAAGGTCGGCCGGGAACGCGGCACCACGGTGTTGACGGTGACCGACTGCGTCGAGATGGGCATCGACGCGGCGGCCGAGCGGGCACTGGAGGTGGCGTGGGACGGCACCGACGCGGTGTGGCTGTCGTTCGACGTGGACTGCCTCGACGCCGCGTTCGTACCCGGCACGGGCTGGCCGGAGCCGGGCGGCTTCCTGCCGCGTGAGGTGCTCAAGTTCATCCAGCTCGTCGCGGCGAAACCGTTGGCGGGCATAGAAGTCGTGGAGTGCTCACCGCCGTACGACAACGCGGAGATCACCGCGCTCATCGCCACCCGCGTCATCTGCGACACCCTCGGTTGCCTCGTCCGCGCCGGCCACCTGCCGCGCAACGGCGGTGGTTCCGATGTCTGACACGGCGACCGTGGTGCTCGAGTCCGATTCGGACGATCTCGCTTCCTTCGGCTATCCCCAACAACTGCACCGCAAGCTCGGCAGTTATGCGTCGTTCGCGGCCGGGTTCTCGTTCGTGTCGATCCTGACGACGGTCTTTCAGCTGTTCGGATTCGGGTTCTCCTTCGGTGGCCCCGCGTTCTTCTGGACCTGGCCGATGGTGTTCGTCGGGCAGCTGGCCGTGGCGCTGATGTTCGCCGAGCTGTCCGGGCGTTATCCGATCGCCGGCTGTATCTACCAGTGGTCCCGGCGGGTGTCGCACGCCGTGGTCGGCTGGTTCGCCGGTTGGATGATGCTGATCGGGCAGATCGTCAGCGTCGCCGCGGCGGCGATCGCGCTGCAGGTCGTGCTGCCTGCGGTCTGGTCGGGCTTCCAGATGGTCGGCGGCAGCCCGGACCTGACCACGATCACCGGCAGTACCAACGCGATCGTGTTGGCCGGCATGCTGATCGCGGTCACCACGGTCGTCAACGCACTCGGTGTCCGGCTGATGTCGCTGATCAACTCGGTCGGCGTCACGTGTGAGCTGATCGGCGTCGCACTGCTGGTCGTCCTGCTGTTTGCGCACGCCGAGCGCGGACCGGGCGTCGTCCTGAACACCGGTGGCACGGCTGGGCACGGCGCGTACGTGTGGCCGTTCCTGGCGTCCGCGCTGATGGCCGCGTACGTGATGTACGGATTCGACAGCGCGGGCGAACTCGCCGAGGAAACCCGGGCACCACGCCGAACCGCGCCGAGGGCGATCCTCCGCGCGCTGTACGTGTCGGGTCTCGGCGGGGCGCTGCTGCTGGTCGCCGCGCTTGTCGCCGCGCCGAGCGTGACCGACGGCAACCTCGCCACCGGCGGCCTGCCGTACGTGCTGACCAGCCGGCTCGGCGGCGGCCTCGGCAAGGCACTGCTCGTCGACGTGGCCATCGCGGTGAGCGTGTGCACGCTCGCCGTCCAGACCGCCGCGAGCCGGATGCTGTTCTCCATGTCCCGGGACCGGGTGCTGCCGGGCAGTCGGGCACTCGGCCGGGTGTCCCGGCGCACCGGCACGCCGATCCTGCCGTCGGTCGCGGTCGGTGTGCTCGCGCTGCTCGTGCTGCTGATCAACCTCGGCCAGGCCCAGATCTTCACCGCCGTCACCAGTGTCGCCGTGGTGCTCGTCTACCTGGCGTACCTGCTGGTCACCGCGCCGGTGCTGGTGGCACGCCTGCGCGGCACCCTGCCGCCCGCCAAGCCCGAGCACTTCACACTCGGCCGCTGGGCACTGCCGGTCAACGTGCTCGCGGTGCTGTGGGGCTTCGGCATGGCCGTCAACATGGCGTGGCCACGGGCGGCGGTGTACGACCCGACCGGTACCCATTGGTACCTGCGCTATTTCGCGATTCTGCTGCTGGCCGTGGTGCTCGTGGTCGGCACGTTCGGCTACCTGCGCCAACGGGCCGTGCCGGCAGTGCCAGCAGGAGAATCTTTCGAGCGTTAGGGAAGCAGCGCACCGCGAAGCGCTTCCGAGAGCCACTCCCCGAAGCGCGCGGGTTGCCAACCGCGTTCGACAGTGAAGATCCGGTACACATCAGGGGAGAGCAGCGCGTAGATGATGTCCGCGGCCTCCGTCGCGGTGAGTCCTTCCCGCAGGGCACCGCGCTTGGCGAGCTGCGCGGCGACGCGGGACTGCCCGGTATGCCGCTGGTGCCGCGCGAGGGCGAGCAGTTCGGCCGCCTCCGGATCGGCTGCCGCGGCCTCGGCCAGCACGTGTTGGATCGGTGCCGAACGGGCCATCACGGCGGGATGCATGCGGGCGAACGCGTCGAGCATGCCGGCCGGGTCCGGGTCGGTGAGCGCGGCACGGACCTGCGGCCGGTGCTGGTATTCGACCGGCTCGTCGTCGCCGCCGAACGCGACGTCGAGCACGGCGGTCAGGATGCCGCGCTTGCCGCCGAAGTGGCGGTAGACGGTGGCCTGCGGGATCCCGGCGGCCTCGGCCACCGCGTCGACCGTGGTCGCCGAGTAGCCGCGCGTCACGAAGAGTTCGTGTGCCGCCGTGACGACTGTGGCTCGCGTGGCGCGGATCTGCGCCTGGCGCCGCGAGTTGTCGTAGGTCCTCTTGACAGGCG
>DATBCR010000024.1:0-2726 GCA_036270375.1 Pseudonocardiaceae bacterium
ATCTGCCCAGCTGCGAACCGCGCGGCCTACTGGGCCAGCCGGCCGCGCGGTTCGCAGCTGGGCTCCTGGGCCTCCCCGCAGTCGCGGGTGGTGCGCGGCCGCAGCGTCCTGGACAGCGCCCTGGCCAACATCAACCGGCAGTTCGCGGACGCGGAGCGAGTACCGGTGCCGCCGCACTGGGGCGGCTGGCGGATCCGGCCGCAGACGGTGGAGTTCTGGCAGGGGCGGCAGGATCGGATGCACGACCGGCTCGTCTTCGAACTGGCCGCGGACGACTGGCGGATCCGGCGTCTCGCACCGTGAACGTGATGACCCGTTAGTTAGCTACGCTAAGGCTTTGTGACCTCGGAACCTGACACAGCGGAAGAATCTGCCGCGGCGCGCCCAGCCCGGCGTCGTGGGCTCGGCGCGCTCGTCCTGGACACGAGGCCGCTGCGGGTGGTGCCGTTCCGTCGGCTCTGGGCGTCCACCGCGGTCACCGCGATCGGCAGCCAGCTCACCGCCGTCGCCGTGCCCAAACAGGTCTACGACATCACCAACTCCTCCGGCTACGTCGGCCTCGCGGGCGCCGTCGCGCTCGTGCCCCTGCTCGTGTTCGGCCTGTGGGGCGGCGCGATCGCCGACACCGTCGACCGGCGCAAACTGCTGCTGGTCACCAACGCCGGCATCGCCGTGACGTCTCTGCTGCTGTGGATCCAGGCCGTCGCCGCCGTGCACTCGGTGTGGGTCGTGCTCGCCCTGCTCGCGCTGCAGCAGGGCCTGTTCGCGGTCAACCAACCGGCCCGCAGCGCGTCCGTCCCCCGGCTCGTGCCGGCGAACCTGATGCCGGCCGCGAACGCCGTCTTCAACACGGTGTTCAGCTTCGGCGCTGTGCTCGGCCCGCTGCTGGCCGGCGCGTTCATCCCGGTGCTCGGCCTGCCGACGCTCTACCTGATCGACGCGGTCGGCCTGTGCCTCACGCTGTGGGCGGTGTGGCGCCTGCCGCCGCTGCCGCCGCTGTCCGGGCAGGTGCGCCGGGCCGGGCTGGCCGACGTGCTGGACGGCTTCCGCTACCTGAGCGTGCGCAAGGTGATCCTCGCGTCGTTCCTGCTGGACATCATCGCGATGGTGGCCGGCATGCCGCGCGCGCTGTTCCCGGAGATGGCCGAGCACACGTTCGGCGATCCACCCGGTGGCGGCGTCGCGCTGGGCTGGCTGTTCGCGGCCATCCCGATCGGCGCGGTGATCTTCGGCGTGTTCTCCGGCTGGCTGTCCCGGATCCGCCGCCACGGTGTCGCGGTGACGGCCGCCGTGTGCGCGTGGGGGATCGCGGTGGTCGGCTTCGGGCTGGCCCACTCGCTCGTGCTGGCCACCGTGTTCCTCGGCCTTGCCGGCGCTGCCGACCTGGTCAGCATGGTCTTCCGCAACACGATGATCCAGACCGCGGCCACGGACGAGATGCGCGGCCGGATGCAGGGCGTGTTCACCGTTGTGGTGACCGGCGGGCCGAGACTGGCGGACATCCTGCACGGCGTGGTCGGCGCCACCGCGGGCACGACGGCGACGGTGGCCGGCGGGGGAGTGCTCGTGGTGGTGTTCGCGATCATCGCGGTGGTCCTGCTGCCGGCCTTCTGGCGGTACCGGGCACCGGACGCGGGCTAGTCTGGACGCTGCCAGGTTTCGGGGAAGGGGCGTCGTGAGGGCTATCGGCTCGGCAGTGACTGGCGGTCGTCCCACGCACCGGATCAGGCGCGCGGCCGGGGTGTTCGCGGTGGGCGCGCTGCTCGTTGCCTGCCTTGCCGGGTGCGCGAAGTCGCTCACCGGCACCGCGATCGCCGCTGGCGGCGGGGTCCCGGCGCCGACGCTCGCGACCGGCACGCCCGGTGGCAACCCGACCACCGCGGCCCCGCCGGCCAGTGGCACCACCGGTGACCTGTCCCAGCAGGCCCAGCAGACCTGCGCCGCGTTCCCCAAGAGCGCGGCCACGTCGGCCTTCGGCATCCCGGACGTCACGGTCACCGCGGACAGCGGCACCACCCTGCCCGGCGGCATCAAGCAGATCAAGTGCGTGCTCAACTCGTCCAACGGCTTCCGCGCCAACGTCGTCGTGCAGGACTATCCGTCCGGCGTCCTCACCACTGCCGACCAGTACTTCCAGCTGATGGCCCGACAGTTCAGCTCGCTGAAGAAGCTGACCATCACCGGCGCCGACTCGGCCGGTATTTTCACTGACGCCAACGGGGGAGCAACGGTGGACGAGGCGTTCGCGGCCAAGAAAAGCAGCACGGACAGCTCCATCGAGGTGGTGATCGCCGGTGTGGCGCAGGCATCCGGTATCGACACCAAGCTGGTCGCCTTCGTGACGGCACTCGTCAACTCGTAGGGTGCACCGCATGACCGGTGAACAGTTCGAGATATCGGCCGGTTCGTCCCGTGCGGTCATCACCGAGATCGGTGCCGGCCTGCGCGCGTTCGAGTCCGACGGCGTGCCCTACCTGCAAACGTTTCCAGCCGACGCGGACAGACCGCCGATGGGCGCCGGCTCGGTATTGGTGCCGTGGCCGAACCGGGTGGCAGGCGCGCGGTGGGAGCTGTGCGGCAAGCCGCAGTACCTGGACGTCACCGAGCCGGACCGCGGCAACGCCATCCACGGCCTGACCCGGCACCAGCCGTGGCGGGCGGTGATGCACGAGACGGCCAGGATCACGATGGCCACCGATGTGCCGGTGCAGGCGGGCTGGCCGGTG
>DATBCR010000025.1:0-3756 GCA_036270375.1 Pseudonocardiaceae bacterium
GATCTCCACGACCCGTTCGGACAGCTTTACGCCCCTCAGCGCGAACGCGACCCTGGGCCTAGGTTAGCGACGACTACTCGCTCGCCGTGTGGAAGCAGGAAAAAGGCAACCCGCTCAGCGGGTGGCCTTTCAGCTTCTGGAATTGCCCTTTTGCTCAAGGGCGTTGATGCGGAAAGGGTTCCAATAACAACCCTAGGGTGGAGCTGAGGGGAATCGAACCCCTGACCTTCTCGATGCGAACGAGACGCGCTACCAACTGCGCTACAGCCCCTCGACGTGCTGCGGCAGCATATCAGTCGAGTTGACGTGTGCCGCAGGCGCCCTGGGTGCTACTCGCCGGCGGCTCGGCGGTAAGGCATGGCGCCTGGTTCCTCCAAGTCGGTGAACATCGGGTCCTCGTCGTCCGTGTCGACCACTACGGCGCCGGGGTGGACGTGCCACGTCAATGGGCGCCTTGTCGGTGGCTGAGGTTCTGGTGGTGCCAGATCCTCGACGACGACCTCGTCCTCGACGGGCGCCGCATCGTGGGTCGGGTGTGGGGTGTGTACGCGGCGCTGGGCGCCCAGTCGGGCAGTCCGCCGCTCGCGGATTTCCTCCTCGATGCGGACCTGGCGACGCAGGTAGCCCAGGTACCCGACCAGGCCCACGTCGACGGCCGCGTGGATCCACCACACCAGCGGCGACAACAAACCCGCCACCAGGCCGCTGATCAGGGCGGCCATCAGCATCAGGACGACGACACGCTGCCGGAAGCCGTACCGCGCCCGTGCGGTCATCGCCGCCGCCTCCGGGTCGAAGCCGCCTCGGCCTGGGCGGTACGGGCGTGCGCCGGACTCGGCATAGTCGTCGTAGTCGTATTCGGGGTCGTACGGCTCGTCGGCCGGGTTCGAGGGGTCGTCGAAGTGGTCTTCGAACTGGTCGCCGTCCAGTTCGCTGTCGAACTCGTCGTAGTCGTCCACCTCGTGCTTTGTGTCGGCCTCTCCGGCATCGGCCATGGTGAATTCCTCCTCCGCCGTGCTGCGCACGCCCCCGCTGCGGACCACTCGCGCCGCCAGCATGGAGTCCGCCGTCCTGGCCACCTCCTGGCGCCGTCGGGCGACGATCGGGACGAGGACGAGCAGCCACGCGACGACCAGCGCCACGATGATCAACGAACTCGGCATGTCCCCGTCACCTCCCCCTGTTACACGCGTGGCATGGTTGTTGCCGTCGCCACGCTAGTCACAACAGTCACATACGTGTCGGAGCCACGCCGGGAGATACGGATTCCGCCCTACCATGCGTGAGAATCGCCCGAACGGGCGAACAGCTCACGGGAATCGGGCGCGCCCCTGCCCCACCAACCGGTTCACCAGGCCCGTCGGCACGTCCTCGACCGTCAGCGCGAAGCACAGGTGGTCCCGCCAGTCCCCCGCGACATCCAGATACCGCCGGAACAGGCCCTCCTCGTGAAAGCCGAGCTTGCCGAGCACCCGCAAACTCGGCGTGTTCTCCGGCCGGACGGTCGCCTCGAGCCGATGCAGTCCGCCGTCCGCGAAACAGTGGTCGACGAGCATCGCCACCGCCGCCGTCGCGACCCCGCCCCGGACCACGTGACTCCCCACCCAGTACCCGATCCACGCCGAGCACAACGCGCCGCGCACGACGTTGCCAACCGTGATCTGACCAGCGAGTTCACCGTCCACGGTGATCACGAACGGCAGCGACTGACCGTGCCGCGCCAGCGACCGCAACGCCCACCACTGCGACGGCCACGACGTCGACGCGTTCCGCTCGTCCCACCGCCCCGGCCCGGTCGGCTCCCAGTTCTCCAGGTGCAGCCGGTCCCGCAGCCGGATCCGACTCCACGCCGACCCGTCGAACATCCGCGGTGGCCGTAACTCGACCAATCCTGCCGGCACCACGAGCGGGCCGAGCCGAGCGGGCCAACCGGGGTGCCGGCCGGTGGGTATGCCACCTGGCCAGCCGGCGTCACCCGCACCGGCGGGCAGTCCGAGTTCGGCTGGCACCGTTGGCTCCGTGTCTGTTCGCGGCTGTTCGCGTCGTGGTCTGTTCGCTATCCGCGCTGTGCGAGGAAGGTCACCTGGACGTCGTCGCCGACCGCTACCTCAGTGGTGTCCTCGTCAACCAGGATCAGACAGTTCGCCTCGGCCAGCGAGGCGAGCAGGTGGGCACCGGACGTACCGAGCGGCTGTACCAGATACTCCTCGGTGCTCGTGTCGCGCAACAGTTGGCCGCGCAGGAAACCCTTGCGGCCCTTGCTGGACGTGAGCGGCGACAGCAGCCGCGCGCCGACCACCCGCCGGTGCGGGCTGCGCTTGCCGAGCGCGGCCCTTATCAACGGCCGGACCAACACCTCGAACACCACCAACGCGCTCATCGGGTTGCTGGGCAACAGGAACGTCGGCACCAGGTCCGGACCTAGCCGCCCGAAACCCTGCACCGAACCGGGATGCATGGCCACCCGCGTCACGTCGATGTTGCCCAGTTCGGCCAACGCCCGGTGGATCTCCACGCCACCCGCACCACCGATGCCGCCGGCCACCACGACCACCTCGGACAGCAGCAGCCGGCCCTCGACCACGTCCCGCAAACGTTTGGCATCGCCGGGCACGATACCGACCCTCGTCACCTCGGCGCCCGCGTCCCGGCCGGCCGCGGACAGCGCGTAGGAGTTCACGTCGTACACCTGCCCCGGCCCCGGTGTCCTGCCGATGTCGACCAGCTCGTCGCCGACCGAGATCACCGACACCCTCGGCCGTGGATGCACCAGCACCTTGTCCCGCCCGACCGCGGCCAGCAGCCCGACCTGCGCGGCACCGATGGTCGAGCCACGCCGGACCGCCACGTCGCCGGGCTGCACGTCCTCGCCGGTCCGCCGCACGAACGCCGCCGACGGCACCGGCCGCTCGATGGTGACCCGCGCGTCGTGACCATCCGTATAGCCGGTGGGCACGACGGCGTCGGCGAGCGTCGGCAGGGGCGCGCCGGTGGCCACCCGGACGGCCTGGCCGGGCTGCAACCGCCGGGGCTGCCGTGACCCGGTGGCGATCTCACCCACGACGGGCAGGCGCACCGTTTCGGTACCAGCCGACTGCACGTCGACGCTGCGCACCGCGTACCCGTCGATGGCGGCCTGGTCGAACCCGGGCAGGGCACGCTCGGCGACCACCTCCTCGGCGCACAGCAGGCCCTGCGCCTCGGAGATCGCCACCCGGACCGGCGCGGGCCGCACCGCACCGGCAAGCACCTTGGCAAGCTGCTCGTCTACTGATCTCATCGGCTGGTCCTCGCAGTTCGGCGGTGCCCCGGTGCTGGCCGGACGCATCGTCAGGCGTTATCGAGTCGCTCCCGCAGCCACTCGCGCAGCCCCGGTCCGTAGGCTGGATCGTCCAGTGCGAAGTCAACAGCGGCGCGCAGGAATCCGCCGGGATTCCCGAGGTCGTGTCGGCCTCCGGAATGAACCACTACGTGTACCGGATGCCCCTCGGTGATCAGTAAAGCAATCGCGTCGGTCAATTGCAGCTCGCCACCCGCACCAGGGGCGATTCGTTTCAGAGCGTCGAACACCGAACGGTCGAGAAGATAGCGGCCGGCAGCGGCGAACGTGGACGGCGCCTGGTCCGGCGCGGGCTTCTCGACCATGCCGTGTACCCGTTTGACGTCGGAATCCGGCGTGTCGGCGACGTCGAATACGCCGTAAGCGGAAATTTCGGCCTTGGGGATGTCGAACGCGCAGAGCACACTGCCGCCGTG
>DATBCR010000026.1:0-2428 GCA_036270375.1 Pseudonocardiaceae bacterium
GGACGGCTGGACGGGCGACCGGCTGCTGATCCAGGACCGGGCGGCGGCCGAGTGCACCGACACCGACCAGGTCCGGCGGGCCGGATGGTCGACGGTGGACCGGGTGCCCGCGAACAGCGTCGACGTGTACCGGAGGTCGGCCACCGGCATCGCCGAGTCGTACGCGACGCGACTGGCCGAACTGGTCCACCTTGGCCTGCGGGCGCTGGCGCTGACCGGCGGAACCGTTGCGGCACCAGCACTTCCGGCGCAGCTCGGACCACGGCCTCGGCTCCTGCCGGACCTGGCAACGGAACGCTGGGTCCCGGTCGCGCTCGCACCCGGCCGCGGGCCGCTGGACCGGTGGATCGGCGAACACGCCGACGGAGCGGACTCCATCGACCTCGACGTCGACACGCTGGACCGGCTCGGCGCGCCGACCCCGACCGTGGACTGGCCCGTCGACTGCCTGGTGCGGCCGATCCGCGCGCACGACGGGCCGGTGGCCGTGTTGGACCGGATCTGTCCCGCCGGTGTGCTGGACGCCCAGTTCGCGTCGGCGATGCGCGACCTGTATCCGCGGGTGCCGCAGGCCGACGAGTACCGGCGATTTCTGTGCGAAATCGGTGCGCGGGCGGGCATTCCGGTGGTGGAGGTGCTGGTCCCGCCGACGACGGCCCCGACGTACAGCTCGTGGTGGACCGGGGATCCTGCTCGCGCGGGCCAGCCGGGAATCTACGTGTCACCGGCCCGGATCACCCTGCGCACGGACGCCGGCCAGGTGATCGCCGAGGTGGACGGCCGGCGGATCTGGCCGGTCGGTCACACCACGCATGCCGCGCCGCCGCCGTGGGATCGGTTGAGCGCACTGCTCATGCTGGCGTCACCGCAACCACCCGCGTGGTCGTGGCGGCCTGTATGTCCGGACCGCGACCACGTCCCCCGAATCACCGTCGGCGGCGGGCTCGTCGTGTCGGTCGAGCGGTGGCGGCTGCCGTGTGGCCAGCTCTGGCAGCGCCGTGACCGGCCGCTGGACAAAGTCACCGCACTGTTGCGCCTGCGGCGGCGGCACGGCCTGCCGAGGTGGGTGACGGTGGCCGCGGCCGACGGCCCGGTGGTGCTTGACCTGGACAGCCTGCGCTCGATCCCGGTGATCGAACGGCTCGCGTCGCGCGGGGTTACCTGCTTGGATGTCAGCGAACTGCTGCCGAACCCGAACCAGTTGCCGGTGCGCGACGAATCGGCCGGCGGTGCCAGCGTGGCGGAACTCGTGCTGCGGCTCCCCTGGCGCCAGACCGGCCGGTCGGTATGGTGATCCGCATGCGTCTGCTGCGTACCCCGGACGACCGGTTCGCCGACCTGCCCGACTTCGACTACCAGCCGCACTACGTCGACGTGCCCGACCAGGACGGCGGCACGGTTCGGATGGCGTATGTGCAGGTCGGACCGGACACCGGGCCGGCAGTGCTACTGCTGCACGGTGAACCGAGCTGGTCGTTCCTGTACCGCCGCGTCATGCACGTGCTGGCCGCCGCCGGCCTGCGGGCGATCGCACCGGACCTGGTCGGCTTCGGCCGGTCGGACAAACCGACCGAACCTGCCGACCACAGCTACGCCCGACACGTGGAATGGGTGCGGTCACTGGCTTTCGACGCCCTTGACCTGCACGACGTCACGCTGGTCGGCCAGGACTGGGGCGGCCTGATCGGGCTGCGCCTCGTCGCGGAACACCCGGACCGCTTCGCGGCCGTCGTCGCCGCGAACACCGGCCTGCCAACGGGCGACGTCACCATGCCCGAGGTGTGGTGGCAGTTCCGGCAGGCCGTGGAACGCGCGCCTGTCCTGGACATCGCGCGGTTCGTGCAGGGCGGCTGTCGCACCACGCTGCCCGCGCCGGTGCTCGCCGGCTACGACGCACCGTTCCCGGACGAGACCTACAAAGCCGGCCCACGCGCGATGCCGGGCCTTGTCCCGACCCGACCGGACGACCCGGCCGCCGACGCCAACCGCGCCGCATGGCGGACGCTGACCGGATCGAAGATGCCGTTCCTGGTCGCGTTCAGCGACGGCGACCCGATAACCGGTGGCATGGCACCGATCCTGCGCTCCAGGATGCCCGGCGCGGCCGGCCTCGACCACCCCACCATCACCGGAGCGGGCCACTTCCTGCAGGAGGACGCCGGCCCCATTCTCGGCGCGGCCGTCGCGGATTTCGTGTTGCGTCGTATATAGGCCGCGCGCGGACAACTGGCGTTCACCGGCTGATGGGGCCGTCCTGTTCGTCCAGCACTGTCCTGTTCGGGTCGACGACCGCGGAGCGTACGGTATGTCGCCGGTGTGAGCTGTCCGGCGCGGGTCAGCTGGTGAGCGCGGTGTGGGCGGCCAGGAACAGGTCGGTGCCACGGTCGACGACGGCGTCGCGGTCGGCGTGGTCCGGGTCGTTGATCAG
>DATBCR010000027.1:0-3080 GCA_036270375.1 Pseudonocardiaceae bacterium
TGAAGCCGACGGGGATCAAGTTCTTCGGCATGGGTGTCAGCGGCGGCGAAGAGGGCGCGCTGTGGGGCCCGTCGATCATGCCGGGAGGCGACCGCGAGAGCTACGAGCACGTCCGCCCGATCCTGGAGAAGATCGCCGCCAAGGCGCCCAGCGATGGCGTGCCGTGCGTGACGTACTGCGGCGACGGCGGGGCGGGGCACTTCGTCAAGATGGTGCACAACGGCATCGAGTACGCCGACATGCAGCTGATCGCCGAGGCGTACGACCTGCTGCGCGAGGGGCTGCGGGCACAGCCGAACGAGTTGGCGAAGATCTTCGCCCAGTGGAACACCGGTGACCTTGAGTCGTTCCTGATCGAGATCACCGCCGACGTGCTCGGCCACGTCGACGCCGCGACCGGGCGGCCGTTCGTGGACGTCGTGCTTGACCAGGCCGAGCAGAAGGGCACCGGCCGCTGGACCGTGCAGACCGCGCTGGATCTCGGTGTGCCGGTGACCGGGATCGCGGAGGCCACGTTCGCGCGGGCGCTGTCCGCGCACCCTGCGCAGCGGGCCGCGGCTCAGTCGGCGCTGCCGGGGCCGACGTCCGCCCCAACACTGACGGATCGCGACGGTTTCGTGGAAGACGTGCGGAAAGCCTTGTACGCCTCGAAAGTCGTCGCCTACGCGCAGGGCTACGACCAGATGGCCGCGGCCAGCGCGGAGTACGGCTGGGACATCGATCTTGGTGCGATGGCCACCATCTGGCGCGGCGGCTGCATCATCCGGGCCCGGTTCCTCGACCGGATCCGGGAGGCGTACGCGAAGGACCCGCACCTGCCGTCGCTGCTGGTGGACCCGTACTTCCGGGACGCGGTGGCGCAGGGTCAGGACGCGTGGCGCCGGGTGGTCGCGCACGCCGCGCAGGTCGGCATCCCGACACCGGCGTTCTCGTCGTCGCTGGCGTACTACGACGGTCTGCGCGCGGCACGGCTGCCGGCGGCGCTGATCCAGGGCCTACGTGACTTCTTCGGTGCGCACACCTATCGGCGCACCGACCGCGACGGCGTGTTCCACACGATGTGGGGCGACGACCGCCGCGAGGTGGATGCGTGACAGATCGGGAATGACCGGCGACCGGCGTGGGTTGACGTGTGACAGCGGCTCATGCCGGTTTTCGGTGTGCGCTCAGGTAGGCACGACCGAGCGCTGAGGAGGCATTCACCGCATGGCGACGACCACTCCGGCCAGCAAACCCCAGGGCGTGGGCTTCCGGTCGGAGCGGGGGCCGGTCCTCGCCGCGCTGATGCTCTGCACCGGCCTCGTCGCGCTGGACAGCACGATCATCGCCACCGCCGTGCCGTCCGTGGTGCGGGATCTCGGTGGTTTCGCGCAGTTCCCGTGGCTGTTCTCGATCTACCTGCTGACGCAGGCGGTAACCGTGCCGCTGTACGGGAAGCTGGCCGACGTGGTTGGCCGGAAACCGGTGATGTTCTTCGGTATCGCGGTGTTCCTGCTCGGCTCGGTGCTGTGCGGGATCGCGTGGAGCATGCCGGCGCTGATCGCGTTCCGTGCGGTGCAGGGCATCGGTGCGGGGGCCGTGCAGCCGATGAGCATGACCGTGGTCGGCGATCTCTACACGGTGCAGGAACGCGCGAAGGTCCAGGGCTATCTGGCCAGTGTGTGGGGTATGTCGGCGGTGATCGGCCCGACGCTCGGTGGGGTGTTCTCGCAGTACGCGTCGTGGCGGTGGATCTTCTTCGTGAACATCCCGCTGGGCATCGTGGCGGTGGTGGTACTGGCGCGGCGGTTCCGGGAGAACGTGGACCGGCGCGCGGCGCACCGGATCGACTACACAGGGGCCGCGCTGCTCACCGTCGGCTGCTCGCTGTTGATCCTCGGGCTGTTGCAGGGCGGCGTGTCGTGGGCGTGGGTGTCGGTGCCGAGCATCGCCATCCTGGTGCTGGCCGTCGTGCTGTTGGTGGCGTTCGTGTTGGTGGAGCTGCGAACCGACGAGCCGGTGCTGCCAATGTGGGTGTTCGGCAGACGTGTGCTGACCGGCGGCAACCTGGCCACGCTCGGCATCGGCACGCTGCTCATCGGCCTGAGTTCGTACGTGCCGTCGTTCGTGCAGGGCGTGTTGGGCACGGGTGCGCTGGTGGCCGGGTTCGCGCTGGCCGCGCTGACCGTCGGCTGGCCGATCTCGGCGACCCTGTCCGGCCGGGTCTACCTGCGGATCGGGTTCCGCAACACGGCGCTGCTGGGCAGTCTCATCGTGATCACCGGGGCCGTGCTGTGCGCGCTGCTGCCCGAACACGCCCAGGTGTGGCAGGCCGGCGGCGCGTGTTTCGTGGTCGGCGCCGGGCTCGGCCTGACCGCGAGCCCCGTCCTGGTCGCTGCGCAGTCGGTGGTCGGCTGGGAACGGCGGGGCGTTGTCACCGGCACCAACATGTTCTCCCGCTCGATGGGCAGCGCGGTCGGCGCAGCCGTGTTCGGCGCGATCGCGAACGGCACACTGGCCAACCGGCTGGCGCATCCACCGGCGGCCGTGTCAGCGGCACTCGGCGGACAGGGTGTGGACGCGACGAGCCTGGTACTCGGCGGCAACGTACGCCCGGGCGACGCCGGTGCCGCCGCCTACATCCGCGACTCCCTGTATGCCGCGGCGCACCACGTGTTCCTGGGTCTGGTGGTGGTCGCGGTGCTGGCCGCGGCCGCGCTGCTGCTCATGCCCCGCCGAACGGAACAGCTCGTGTTCGACTGACGGAAGTCCCAGACTCTAACGAACAACGCGATAGTCGACGAGCAGGTAGCCAGTCGGTGAGGTCGTGCTTCTGATCGATTCGAGCTGAATCGATGGCAGGCCGTCGAGGAGTCGTCGTCCTCGGCCGACGATCCTCGGCGCGATCACAAGCCTGAGTTCGTCGACGACGTCGGCGGCGAGCAGCGCCTGCACAACCGAGATACTCGCGTGGACGCCGACATCGCCGCCACGCTGCTGCTTGAGATCCCGAACGAATTCGACCAGCCCGCCGTCGAGCACCGTCGTGTTGGCCCACTCTTCGTCAAGGGGCCTCGATGTCGCGACATACTTCGTGACCG
>DATBCR010000028.1:0-2577 GCA_036270375.1 Pseudonocardiaceae bacterium
GCCTTCGGTGACGGTGGGTTGCAGCCAGTGTTGGGGTAGCGCGGCGAGTGCTTTGGTGGCCAGTCGGATGTCGCGGACGGACTCGATGTCCAGTAGCCGCATGAGGAACTTCTCCAGTTGGTGCCATGGCACGTTGGCGACGTCGCCGCCGGAGACGACGACGTCCCGCACGCCGGGGGTGCGCCGCAGGTAGTCGATCATCGCGTCCTGCCGGTCGACCGGTTTGAGCAGGAGTTTGTGCTTGTCGATCTGGTCGGTGGAGTTGCCGACGAGGTCCATGCGGGTGCAGTGGCCGCAGTACTGGGGGCAGGTCGAGAGCAGTTCGGCGAGCACTTTGGTGGGGTAGCGGTGGGTGAGGCCTTCCACGACCCACATTTCGGCTTCGTGCAGGGAGTCGCGGGTGGCGTGCGGGTGGCTGGGCCAGACCGGGTCGCGGTCGGAGCGCACGGGGATCATGTAGCGGCGGATCGGGTCGGCGTACCAGGCGTCGGTGCACTCGTCGGGGGTGGCGATGGGTGCGATGGTGTTGAGCATTTGGGGTGGGATCAGCATCGACATGGTGGCGAAGCCGGTCTGGTCGGCGGCGAGGTCGGTGTAGAAGCGCTCGGCGAGCAGGTCGCCGACGACGTCGCGGAGCTGTTTGGGGTTTTTGACGCAGTGGGCGCGCTGCCACTGGGCGTCGCGCCATTGGGTGTCGGTGATGTGGCGCCAGCCGGGGAAGCGCCGCCAGTCGGGCTCGACGAGTTCGCGGCGGGTGTACTCGTACGGCTGGTGGCCGGTGTGGTCGGCGACGGTGGTCGCGGGACCGAGGTCGGCGCTGGTACTTTCCCAGACGGCGGTCATACCTACTCCTCTGCGTCAGTTTGGCGCAAAGATATGCTGTCACAGCGTCTGTGGAACGTAAATAATTCAGGAGGTGGGTGTGACGGGGTCGTTGGCGCGTCAGGCGGGTTCACCGGTCGGGCTGCACCGTGTGCTGGCCCCGGCGGGGGTGTTGCCGCAGCAGGCGGACCGGTTGGACGCCGATCCGACGCCGTGGCCGGACGAGGTCGTGCTCGACGTGCGGCTGCTGAACCTGGACGCCGCGTCCTACCGGCAGCTCCGCGAAACCCACGGCACCGGCGATGCCTTGAGAAACGCGGTGTGCGGGATCATCGAGCGGCGCGGGAAGATGCAGAACCCGGTCACCGGGTCGGGTGGGATGCTGCTGGGCACGGTCCGCGAGGTCGGCCCCGAGTCACCGTTGGGCCTGAAGGTCGGGCAGCCGGTGGCCACGCTGGTGTCGCTGACGTTGACGCCGCTGCGGATCACCGACGGCCTCGCCGGCTGGGACGGCACAAGCGAACAGGTCCCGTGCGCGGGCACGGCGGTGCTGTTCGGCCGTTCCATCGCCGCGGTCCTGCCCGACGACCTGCCGCCGACGTTGGCGCTGTCGGTGCTGGACGTGTGCGGCGCACCCGCGCTGACCGCCCGCGTCGTCGCACGCAAAACCGCTGGTGGTGGGGGACTGTCGGTGTGTGTGCTCGGGGGTGGCGGGAAGTCTGGTTCGTTGTCCTTGGCCGCCGCTCGCGCGGCCGGTGCCGGTCGGCTGGTCGCGTTGGTGCCGACGGAAACCGAGGCGGCGGCGGTGCGCGCGGCCGGCTTGGCCGACGACGTCGTGTTGGCCGACGCCCGAGACCCGGTCGCGGTGGCCGCGGCGGTCGGCGAGCCGGTGGATGTGACGGTGGTGTGTGTGGACGTGCCGGGCTGTGAGCACGGCGCGATCCTTGCCACCGCGCCGGGCGGGACGGTGGTGTTCTTCTCGATGGCCACCTCGTTCTCCTCGGCCGCGCTCGGCGCGGAGGGCCTTGCCGCGGACGTCGAGATGATCATCGGGAACGGTTACGTGCCGGGGCATGCCGAGTTCGCGTTGGAACTGGTGCGCACCAACCCGGGTGTTCGCGCGCTGTTCGACGGCCGCGAGCGGCAGACTGTCCAGGCGTGACCACCGTGCCCGCCACCACGCTGCTCTACAACGGCCGGATCTACAGCCCGACCGTCCCGGACGCGACCGCGATGGCGGTCACCGGGAACACCGTCACGTGGATCGGTTCCGACAGCGCGGCCGACGCCGCCGGTCCGGTCCCCGAGCGGGTGGATCTTGCTGGGGCGTTCGTGGCGCCCGCGTTCGTCGACGCGCACGTGCACGCCACGGCCACCGGCCTGCTGCTGGACGGCTTGAACCTCACCGGCTGCCGCTCGCTCGCGGAATGCCTGTCGGCGCTGCGCAAAGCCGCCCGAGGCACCACGGGTGTGGTGTGGGGGCACGGCTGGGACGAAACCGCGTGGCCGGAGGGCCGACCTCCGAGCCGGGCGGAACTGGACGACGCGGCCGGCGGCGCACCGGTGTACCTGTCGCGGATCGACGTGCACTCGGCGCTGGTGTCCACGGCCCTTGCGGACGCCGTGCCGGCGGCGTGGGGCACGGCGGGCTGGTCGGTGGACGGCCCGGTCAGCCAGGAAGCGCACCACCACATCCGTGGTGCCGCGCGCACCGCCATGACCCCTGACCAGCGCCGGACCGCGCAAACGGCGTTC